>NZ_JBHWWZ010000042.1:0-41455 GCF_042730275.1 Rhodococcus sp. NPDC060086 | reverse complement strand
TCTAAGCGGGAAGCCTGTTCCAAGATGAGGTTTCTCACCCTTTGATGGGGTAAGGCCCCCGGCAGACCACCGGGTTGATAGGCCAGAACTGGAAGTCGGGTAACCGATGGAGGTGACTGGTACTAATAGGCCGAGGACTTACCATGAAGGTGCTACGCGTCCACTGTGCGGTTTCTGAAACAGCACGCTCGCTTGCGCGAGTGTTGTCGAGTGAACGCTGTCTTTTCTTTCGGGAAGGGCGGTGAATCACCCGGCATCACTCGAGGGACGTGAGTGATGTCGTGTGTTTCACAGAGTTACGGCGGTTATAGCGATAGGGAAACGCCCGGTCCCATTCCGAACCCGGAAGCTAAGCCTGTCTGCGCCGATGGTACTGCACTCGACAGGGTGTGGGAGAGTAGGACACCGCCGAACACCCGTTCCGGAAGGGGCTCACACATTGTGTGGGCCCCTTCCGTGTTTGTATTGTATTTGCTGAAAGTGTTTGGGGGGCCTGCTGATGCGGGCCCCCCAAACACTTTTCCATCCCCCGGTGGCGACTCCCATCATGGTCGCCACACGCCTCCCCGCTTCAGGGCCGTGGTCACGGCTCAGAGATACCAGCCGCCGTTGACTCCGATGATCTGACCGGTGATGAAGCCGGCATCGTCGGAGCAGAGGAACGCGGTCGCTGCTGCGACGTCATGTGGTGTTCCCGTCCTGCGCACCGGTGTCATGCTGGCCAGTGTTTCGAAATTGATCAGCATCTCACCGGACTCCTCTGCCGCGCGTGCCATGGGAGTATCGATGATCGAGGGCGGAATCGTATTGGCAGTAATGCCTTTCGGCGACAATTCGTGTGCCAGTGCCTTGGTGAGAGCGATGACTCCCCCCTTGGAAGCGACATAGTGCGCACGATCGCGGGCGCCGGATTGTGCACTGGACGACGAGATCGTGATGATGCGACCCCACCCGGCCTCGATCATGTCGGGCACCGCAGATTGCACGCTGTTGAATGTTCCGGTGAGATTGACGTCGATAATACGTTTCCAGTCGGCGAGGTCGATCTCGGTGAACGGAGCAGTGGCCTCGATGCCGGCACTCGTCACCATGATCTTCACGGCGCCGAGTTCGGCGCGAACCTTCTCTATTGCAGTATCCACCCCGGCCCGGTCGACGACGTCGACTTCGAATGAACGGGCAATGGCGCCTTGTTCGTTCAGCTCGTCGGCGACCTTCTGTGCCGCGGCGCCACTCCTGTCGAGCAACGCGACGGGGTGATGCAGTGCGGCGAGCTGACGTGCTACGGACAGGCCGATTCCGGAGCCTGCTCCGGTGACAACTGCGACTCTGTTCGTGGTCTCGGCACCAGCGGTGTGGTCGACCATGTGGTCATTCGTCCTTTCAGCCGACGGGGGTGAATTCGAGATGGAGTTCGGTGAGGCCCCGGAGGATGTACGTCGGTTCGTATCTGAAGTCGCGTTCGCCGGCGGGACCGTGCTCGGCTTCCGAGACCCGAATGTCGTGCATGCGGTCGAGGATGCGTTCGATCGTCACGCGTGCCTCGACGCGTGCCAGCGGACCGCCGGGACATGAATGGACACCTCGTCCGAAAGCGATGTGTTCGCGTGCATTCTCGCGATCGATCTGAAGCTCGTGGGGATTTGCGAATCGGGCGGGGTCTCGATTCGCCGCGGGAAGCGACACCATGACCACTGTGCCCGCGGGGATCTCGACATCGCCCA
This sequence comes from Rhodococcus sp. NPDC060086, assembly GCF_042730275.1. Lineage (NCBI taxonomy): Bacteria > Bacillati > Actinomycetota > Actinomycetes > Mycobacteriales > Nocardiaceae > Rhodococcus > Rhodococcus sp. NPDC060086. The sequence continues at coordinate 39,731 of NZ_JBHWWZ010000042.1, read as the reverse complement.
CCGTCGTCGTCTTACGGGCCAGCCGGAAGTCGCTTTTGACCGGGCCCTCCATGCGAAGCATCTCCTCGATGAACGGCGGAATCAGACCGCGGTCCTCGCGAAGCTGCTTCTGGAGTTCGGGTTTCTCGGCGATCTGGAGCAGCATCGAGGTGATGAGCCGCGCCGTGGTGTCCTGGCCGGCGCCGAAGAGGAAAGTGGCGAGCCGGACGAGCTCGACGACATCGGGAACTTCCCCGTCGGGATACTTCGCGTCGGCCAGAATAGTGAGGGCGTCGGGACGTGGTTCACGTCGGCGGTCTTCGAGGAACGCCGTGAACTTCTCGTCCAGGAACTCGAGAGGGTTGGAACCAAGGGCTTCGCCCTCGGTCGATCCGACCTTCTGTGCGTTGAGGTGCTGTTGGAAAGAGTCGTGGTGTTCCTCGGGAACGCCGAGTAGATCGGCGATGGTCAACAGCGCGAAGGGAACCCCGTAGCCGAAGAGGGCTTCGAACCTACCGGATGCGTGGAACTGATCGATCAGGCGATCGGACAGATCCCACATGAAGTGTTCGTTCTCGTCGAGCCGGCGCGGTGTGAACAGACCGCTCACCAGGCGTCGGATGCGGGAATGCTGCGGTGGATCCATCGTGACCAGGTGTTCGTACATCGGAAACTGTTCACGGTGTGCATCGATCTGAGCGTCGATGTTGTCGCTCTCCACCGGGAACGGTAGTGGAGGGAACGGGCCGATCGGTGCGACGATGTTGGAGAAACTCGACGTATCGCGAAGTACTGCAATGACTTCGTCGTATCCCGTCACTGCGATGACGTTCTGTGAGGCATCCAGTCGACGAACTGGACACTGCGAACGGTGATAGTCGAAGAACGGGTGTGGGTCGGAAACGAAAGACGGGTCCGTGAAGTAGTCCTTCGTATCGAAGTCGTTCAAGCCGAGCCTCCTGTGCGGAACCTGCTCATTGCATAAAGAATTGCAGCACAGCTAGATTCGATGGATCCAGCTAGCGGAGCCCTGGGCTGAGGGGTGTGGCCTCCGAACGCTGTGCACCTGCCTAGCATTGTCTGTGTCATGGATAACACACATGGGTGGATATGGTCAACATCACATCTGTTACCCAAGCTAGGATGTCGCAAAGTTGCAGCCGTGCAACTGAGAAAAAGGAGGTTGGCGGATGGCGTCGTCGCGCAGGCTCGGTGCACCGGATGCGAAGAATCGAACGGTCCTGCTCGATGCGGCAGAACGCTTGATGATCGAAAAGGGATACGCAGCAGTAACATCCAGAAGAGTTGCTGATGAGGCCGGCCTGAAGCCGCAGTTGGTGCACTACTACTTCAGGACGATGGACGACCTGTTCCTCGAGATCTTCCGCCGCCGTGCCGAGCAGGGCCTGGCTGTTCAGGCCGAGTTGATGGACGCGCCCAACCCGTTGCGGGCGCTGTGGGAGTTCAGCACGAGCCCAGCAGGCGTTGCGGTGACCATGGAGTTCATTGCGATGTCGCGCCACCGCGAGGCTTTGCGGGAAGAGATCGCGAACTATTCCGAACAGTTCCGCGCAGGCCAGCGAGCTGCTCTCGACAAGATCCTCGACCGCGTGAACCTCTCCGAGAAGATCCCTCCGGTCGTGGTCTCGGTGCTCATGACCAGCTTGTCCCGAGTGCTGGTCATGGAGGAGTCCTTGGGCGTGACCGGCGGCCATGCGGAGACGATCGAACTCGTCGAGTGGGTCCTGAGTAAATTCGACGAATAGTCATTCCTGCAGGTAGAGGCATATATAAGAGCGGTTATCAAAGCCGTCACGGCACGAAGATGTAAAGCATCATTGCAATTGCGAGAACTCTATTCTACTTTGATGCATGTCAGATGCTCGTTCGTAGAGTGACCGGTCCGGCCGCGGGCATCGGGGTGTGCGGCCGGGGCGCCTGAATGCGGGCGCATCCCGTCTGTCGGTTCTTCGTGCCGGCCGGGACCGTTCTCGGTGTGAAATGAAATTTCATTTTCCGACGCGCAGAGCATCTTTCGTACAGAGTATGAGCGACGACCGATCGAATGTCGGCCGAGCTCTTCGAATTCTTCCGCTCGCGAAGGGGATCGACTGTGGCAGAAGAGGGTTCCACTTCCACTCATGAGCAGTCCGCTACAGGCGAGATCGATGAATGGGCACGAGGGTATGTCCGGCGCCACCCCGTTGCCGCCCTCGCAACAGTGGGGGAACAATGCAAGCTCGGTGTCCGAACCGTCCACCATCTTGTGGTGGACATCGCCACCCTTCGGTTCCCTTTCGTGGAGTTCATTCGTCAGGCAGCGTTCATGGCGTCGGCGTCTGCACTGCCCACGATCTTCGTCGCGATTCCGATCGGAGTGACCCTCTCGATCCAGTTCGGGTTACTCGCCGGACAGGTCGGAGCGACCTCGCTGGCGGGAGCGGCAAGCGGGCTGGCCGTGATCAAGCAGGGCGCCCCGATGGTCGCGGCGTTGTTGATGGCGTCTGCGGCCGGCTCGGCCGTCTGCGCCGATCTGGGTTCGCGCAAGATCCGAGACGAGATCGACGCTCTCGAAGTGATGGGGATATCGGTGGTCAGGCGACTCGTGGTTCCGCGGTTCGCCGCGGCAATCCTGGTCGGCCTCGCGTTGACCGGACTCGTCTGCTTCGTCGGGTTTCTGTCCGGATATCTTTTCAACACCTTCGTGATGAACGGTACGCCGGGTAGTTTCGTTGCCACTTTCGCGTCGTTCGCGACGGTCGGCGACTTCGTTCTCACGATGATCAAGGCCATGGTGTTCGGCGCGATCGTTGCGGTGGTCGCGTGTCAGAAGGGGCTGTCGACCAGTGGCGGCCCCGCGGGTGTAGCGAACTCCGTCAATGCCACGGTGGTGGCGTCGATCCTGCTTCTGATGATCGTCAACGTTGCTTTCACGCAGCTGTACGTACTGCTGTTTCCGCGGACGGGGTTCTGAGTGGCTTCCCGCTATTTCCCCCCGGGAGTGAGGCCGATCGTCACCGCGGTCAGATCTCAGGCGACAGTGATCGCTCGTCTGGGCCACATGGTGACGTTCCTGGTGCGAGCACTCGCCGCGATCCCCACCACACTGCGGCACTACCGGAAAGAATTCCTCAGGATTCTTTCCGACGTGACCTGGGGTAACGGGTCCCTGGTCGTAGGTGGTGGCACGGCCGGAGTGATCATCGTGCTCGGGGCGGCCGCGGGAGCGATCGTGGCAATCGAGGGGTACAACGCGCTGCACCTCCTCGGGCTCGAGCCGGCAACCGGGATGATCGCGTCCACCGCCACAACTCGGGAACTCGCGCCCATCATGGCGTCGCTTGCCTTCGCTGCGCAGGCCGGATGCCGGTTTACCGCGCAGCTCGGTGCCATGCGGATCTCCGAGGAAATCGACGCGATGGAAACGCTCGCGATTCGGTCCATCCCCTACCTCGTGACCACAAGGCTTCTTGCGTCAGTGGTGGCGGTGATTCCCCTCTACCTCGTCTGCTTGGCGGTCAACTACGTCGCAGTGCAGGTTGTGATCGGTATGGCAGGCGGGGTCTCGTCCGGAACCTACGACCACTACTTCTCCTTGGTGCTCAGCGGCACCGATATCTTCTACTCGCTACTGAAAACCATCGTCTTCGTCATCATCACCACCACGATCCAGTGCTACTACGGCTACTACGCCGCCGGCGGTCCGCAGGGCGTCGGTACTGCGGCCGGACGAGCGATGCGAGCGAGCATATCCGCGATGATCGTGATGAATCTTCTGCTTACCCTTCTTTTTTGGGGACTCGGCTCCGGCGCAAGGCTCGGGGGGTAGTCGATGTCGTTTCTGTTGGAGAGCGATCCGCACAAGGCGTCGCTCCGTGACCTCGTCCTGCGGGGCAGCATTGCGCTCGTGGTGGCGGTGTTGTTCGTCGCGGGGATTCTCGCCAAGATGGGCGGTGTTTTCGACAAGGGTTACGACATCACCGCGACCCTGGCCGACGTCGGGGACGGCCTACCCGCCCGGTCCGACGTCAAGTTCCGTGGTGTTCTCGTCGGGGAGGTGAACGACGTCGAACTCCCTGCGGGGGATGGCGCCAATCTCGTGAATATCTCCATCCTGCCCGAACATCTCGCAGGAATCCCCGCAACGGTGACCGCACGCGTGGTGCCGAGCAACGTCTTTGCCGTCTCGTCCGTCCAGTTGGTCGACAACGGACCCGCGCCCCATCTCGAAGAGGGGGCAACGATCCCTCAGGACGAGAGTTTGTCCACGGTGCAACTGCAGACAGCATTGACGAAGCTTCGCGACCTCACGGCCGCGACCGCACGTCTCAGCTCGCAGGAGACTCTCGGAGTCCTCGCCACCGTGGCGCAGGCCACCGATCGGCGGGGCGACGACATCGTCCGTGCGGGAGCGCAATTGCAGCGAATCGTGCACGAGGTCGGCGCCGTCGTGACTCCCGACGGCGGCCCGTCGACCCTGTCCGCACTGGCGGATGCGGTGGAAGGATTGCAGCACTCGGCGCCGGAACTGCTCGATGCCGTCAATCATGCTGTCGTGCCCATGCGCACGATAGCGGAGAAGCAGGAGCAACTCTCGACGCTGTTCTTCGGAAGTGCCAACACGCTCTCGACGATGGCGACGTCGCTGGAGAACAACACCGACCGGATCATCGGCATCACCACCGAACTCGAACCCGTGCTGGGGGTGGTCGCCGACGGCGCCCACGAATTCACTCCGATCGTCACCAGGATGAATTGGATCTCGGGAAAGTGGTGGACGGAGTTCTGGCCGGTCGGCCAACAGAACGGCACAGGCAAGTTCGTCTTCCAAGCGACGCCCCACATCGAGTACACGCGCACCGACTGCCCCCGCTACGGAGATCTGGCCGGGCCCAGTTGCGCCACAGCCCCGGACACGGGCGCTCCACCTGTGGCCGAACGACTCGGATCGACAAGCACGATCGAGCGGGCCCCGATAGGAGGCAACGTCGGACAGGTCGGTGCGCCCGCCGAGAAGGACATTGTCGATCAGATCCTCGGCGGTGACTTCGGCGGGGCGGCAGACCTTCTCCTCGGACCCATCACACGCGGCGTCGACATCCGAGTGACCCCCGAGACGGACGGAGCGCCGCGATGACGATACGGAAGCCGCTGATCGGCCTTATCGTGTTCCTCTTGATCTCCGCGGGGTTGACCTGGCCGGTCGTGGTCACCCTGCAGCGAGGAGTTCAGGGTTCGACGAGCTCCTACTCTGCGGTATTCAGTGATGTGTCGGGTTTGCGTGTGGGCGACGACGTCCGGATGGCCGGCGTGCGCGTGGGCCGGGTCGACTCGATCTCGCTCGACGAGACGGTTGCGCGGGTCGGGTTCAGCATCGACTCGTCTCAGCAGGTGTTTGCGAACACCGAGGCAGCGATCACCTATCAAAGCATCATCGGCCAGCGCTATCTCGGACTTTCTCTGGGCCAGACCTCTGATACGGCGATCCTCGAGACCGGCGCTGAGATACCCCTCGCGAGAACAGAGCCGTCCTTCGATATCTCCGTGTTGCTCAATGGGTTCGAACCCTTGTTCAGTGTGCTCGACCCGGAACAGGTGGACAACATCACGGCCTCTGTGATCGCCGCGCTCCAGGGCGACGGCGGATCCGTGACCACCCTTGTGGCCGAGACATCGAGACTTGCGGAGTCGATGGCCGAGCCGGATCGCATCCTCGGCGACATCATCGTCAACCTCGACGGCATCATCTCCGATCTCGCATCGCAGAGCGGTGAGATCGACTCGGTGATCACCGGTGCACACTCGATCTTCACGGAGCTGAACGCCAGGCGCCCGGAACTTGTCGGTTCGCTCGACAGGATCGCCACCACAGCCGACAGCCTTGCATCGCTCACCGGTGAAGTGCAGCCGGATCTGCAGGAAATGCTGCGGAGACAACCGGGTTTCACCGGCCACTTCGTCGACACCAAACCATCGTGGGAGTACTTCGGTTTCAATCTCCCCGGTCTTCTGAAGGGGCTGGCTCGTGTGAGTGAGGACGGTGCGTACCTCAACGCCTACCTGTGCAACATCAACGCAACCCTCGTTCCCGAATTGAGTCATGTCATCCCGTCGATCGTGGCGGGGGCCACTCCCGGCGGCGAAACCAAGAACTCCCCGATCTGTAGGTGACGGCATGACACGAACAGGATCTACCTTCGCTCGGAGATTCCGGTTGCGACCGGTCGAGTCGTACAGCGCTGTCTCTCTCGGCGTGGTGACCGTGGTGGCGATCATTGCCGTGTTGGTCGCGACCGTCGGGGTTGCAAATCTGGGTCTCGGAAAGGCGACCTACGAGGCGGAATTCGTCCAGGCAGCTCAGATCGCGCCAGGGGACGGGGTGACGGTAGCCGGGATCCAGGTTGGCACGGTCGAAGGTGCACGACTCGAGGGTGACCACGTGGTCGTCGAAATGAAGATCGACAACGGTGTGAATCTCGGTGCCGACACGGTCGCGTCGATCAAGCTCACCACGCTGCTCGGGTCGCGCTATGTGGAGTTGCGTCCGGCCGGCGAGGGAAGCATCCCGGACAATAGGATGAGGTTGTCCAATACCGTTGTGCCCTATGATCTTCAAGAGGTTCTCGCCGACGCGACAACGACCTTCGAGCGGGTCGACGCGGAACGACTGGGTGCGACACTGAACGAACTCGCCGCGGAACTGGACGATCTTCCTGCGCTGATGCCGCAAGCGCTGGAGAATGTCGAGAGCCTGTCGAGGGTGATCGCGGACCGTCGGGACCAGGTCGGATCTCTCGTATCCGCAACCTATGAGCTCACGGAGATCATCCGCGCGCAGCAGGGCGACCTCGGTTCCCTTGTGCGAGACGGCAGTGAGATGGTGAACGAACTGGCTCTTCGGCAGAATCTGGTGGAGCGGTTGTTGTCGTCCACCAGCGGTCTTGTGCAGCAGCTGCATACGATCGTCGTCGACGATCGCGTGTCACTCGACGCATTGATCACCGATCTCGACTCGATGCTGCAGAGTCTGGGCAATCAGGATGAACTACTCCGCAATATTCTCCAGATTCTCCCGGTCCCGATCCGCAACTTCACGAACGCGACGGGTACCGGACCCGAACTGGATTTCACCTCCGTTGCCGGCCCGTTCATCGACTCGTGGATGTGCGCGATCAGCGGAAACGCCGAACTGCATTCGCTCCCTCCCTATTTCGAGGACTGCCAATGAAGAAACGTAGATGGGTGTCGATAGCGGCGGTGATCGCCGTTGTCGCAGGGCTTGCGTTCTTCGGTGCTCGATCGTGGTTCGCCGGCAACGGCGAGATCACCGTCACCGCGAAGTTCGACAACGGTGCCGGACTCTACGTCGGGAACACCGTGGCGGTGCTGGGTCTCGAGGTGGGCAGGGTGACCGCGATCGAACCGCATGGGACGCACGTGGCGGTGACGATGAATATCGATGGCGCCATGGATATCCCGTCCGATGCGCACGCAGTTGTTGTCTCGACATCGGTGCTTACCGATAGGCACGTGGAGTTGACCCCGGTGTATCGCGGCGGCGACACCCTCGAGGATGAGGCTGTGATCGGACTCGAGCGGACCCGCACCCCCATCGAGTTCGACAGACTTCTTGCCATGGCCGACACCATGGCGCTCGAACTCCAGGGTGACGGCGAGGGCAACGGAGCCGTCGCCGAACTCCTCAGCGCGGGCGCGTCGATGACCGAGGGGCAAGGCAGCAGTATCAGATCTGCGCTCGGAACGTTGTCGGAGGCTTTGAGGATCGGACCCGACGGGGGTGCCCGGACGCGCAACGAACTCACCACGATCGTCGACAATCTCGCAGTGCTGTCCGAGGCTGCGGCGGTCAACGATCAAGACATTCGTGAGTTCGGTGAAGTGGCGAGCCGACTCAGTGCCGTGCTGGCCGAATCCGGAATAGGCCTCGGCGACACCGGAACCATGATCAATGACATTCTGCTGCAGACGAATGATCTGCTGACGGCCAACCGCGGTGCGGTGCAAGCGACGGCGACGAACGCCGAGACGCTCACCCGCGCGCTCGCCGACTACCAGCGGGAGGTCGGAGAGTTCCTGGACCTGGCCCCGCTCCTGCTGAACAACGCCTACCACGTCATGGATCGGGAGAACGGCGGAGCCCGCGTACACGGACTGCTCGAGCGGGTCGCGCTCGACGGTCAATTGGTCAAGGAGGTCTGCAATCTCATGGGAATGCGGGATCTGGGTTGTGACACCGGCACCGTCAGCGACTTCGGCCCGGATTTCGGGATGTCGGGGATGCTCGAAGGACTTGCGGGGATGCACCGGTGAATCTCAGGATCAGGCGATGCGTAGGCGCTGCGTGCGTGATGGTTGCGGCGTCGTCGACCGTGGCCTGCTCGGTGGGGCTGGAACAGCTTCCGCTGCCTGCTCCGGGTTTGAGCGGTGACTCATACACTCTCACGGCAACATTCGAGAACGCGCTGAACCTACCGACGAAGGCCAAGGTGAAACTCGGCGGCGTCGATGTGGGGGAGGTCGACTCGATGGCGGTGGAGGGGTATCAGGCGGTCGTGACCATGCGCGTTGCGGAAGGTGTCATGGTGCCCGCAGGCAGTCGTGCCGAATTACGCTCGGCGACACCCCTGGGGGATGTCTTCATTGCGCTACAGGCACCCGAAGGGGAAGCTGTGGCCGCGCCTCCGCTCGGCGACGGCGACGCGATTCCGATTGCAGACACTTCTGCGGCCGCGACCATCGAGGAGTTGCTCTCGACCGCATCGGTCCTCGTCAACGGAGGTGCAGTTCGTAACCTCACCAAGATCGTGAACGGGCTCGGTAACGCTGTAGACGGGCGGGGTGCGAACATCGAGAGCCTTCTCGGCGAATCCGCTCGTCTGGTCACGCAGCTCGGCTCGCGTTCCGCCGAGATCGAACACTCACTTGTCCAAACCGACATGCTCATCGCGACACTGGCGGAACGGAAGTCGACGATCCGCGAGGTGGTTGCCGCGGCCGGTCCGGCGCTCGACGTCCTCGCCGGGGACACCGCGGAGATCCTCGATCTCGTGACCCAGGTGGATCGGATCAGTTCGCAGATGGCGAAGTTCCCGTCGGTCAACGGTACCGATACGCGGTCGATGGTCGCCGATATCAACAGGATTGCCGCCGAACTCAACAATGCGGCGACATCCCCCGATGCTTCAATCGAAGCCGTCAACAGCCTCTTTGCCCCGATCATGAAGACGACGAACTCGACGTCTGCTCACGCCGACGCGGACTGGCAGCAGCTGATCTTCGGCGCGATTCCGTCACCCGGTCATTCCGGGGATCCGGGAAGCCGGCTGCCCGAGACATCGGACATCGACACGATGGTGGGTGCCCTCACCCACTCCTTGCTGCGTCTGCAGGGCAGGTTGACGGGAGCGGGCGGATGACGACGAAGATGAGCGCGACAGACAGGATTGCAGTGCCGGTGGTCGGTGCGGTCCGGAGCGGATATCGACATCGTCTGGGTTTGTCCTTGACGGCGCTCGCAATGACACTGGTACTCGGAATCGTCTATCTGGTATTCGGGATATTCGAACTGAATCCGACCGATCGAAAGATCCAGGTGCAGGTGCATTTCGATCAGTCCGGTGGAATTCTCCCCGATCGCGACGTGACGTTGCGCGGAGTTCCGGTGGGCCGTGTGACGTCGGTGGATCTCACCGGGGACGGCGTCGTCGCGGTCGCTTCGATCGATTCGCAGACGAAGATCCCCCAAGGGTCGGAGGTTCGGGTTGCGGGTCTGTCGCTCGCCGGAGAGCAGTATCTCGACTTCCGTCCGAGTACCGATGACGGGCCGTATCTGACGGATGGCGCCGTGATCTCGACGAGGGATACCTCCACGCCGGTACCGCTGTCGGACCTCATGCACAATCTGGATGGCATGCTCGCACAGATCGATCCCGCCGAAGTCCAGGTGATCGTCGAGGAATTGGGAGTCAGCCCCGAGGCGCCCGAGAAGCTGTCCGACATCATCGACGGAGGGACCTTCCTCATCTCGACGCTCGATTCCGTCCTGCCGCAAACTGTGTCGATACTCAATACCAGCAAGGTGGTTCTCGATACACTTGCCGACGGGAGTCCGGGCCTTCAGACCACGTCGGCCAACCTGTCCGGATTGCTGCAGGGCGCGGAGGAGATGGACGCGGGGTTCCGGACATTCGTCGACACTGCTCCCGCGACCCTCGGCGCAATCGACTCGATCATCGCGGACAATTCTCCGACGATGGTGCAGCTGCTCGGCAATCTTGCGACCGTCTCTCAGATGGCATATCTACGGGTTCCGGCCCTGCAGGAGTTCTTCTTCCCGACCGAGCGGGACGGCTCGACACTCGAGGCGATCGGAACCGCGTTCCGTGACGGCGGTATCTGGGCGTACGTCAATTTGTACCCGCGCTACACGTGCGATTACGACCTTCCCCGCCGGCCGCCGTCGGTCCCGGATTTTCCGGAGCCTTATCTGTATACCTACTGCAACAACCCGGACCCGTCGGTTCTCATCCGCGGCGCCCGGAATGCTCCCCGCCCGCCCGGGGAGGAAGGGGAGGCCGCGCTTCCGCCGGGTGCCGATCCGGCTCGTACCGCCGATCCGACTCCGGTGGGGCCGCTGTCGGTTCCCTTGACCTACGGGGGTCCGCCCGCCGAGTACCTCTACCCGCGGTAGCCGAGATCTTCGTGCCCATCAGCTCTCTGGAAGGAGAATGCACATGAGCAAGACCAGTTCCACTCTCGCAGTCGACGCAGCCGTGACCGACACTGTCGACCCGGCGAATCAGAACGTCACCGAGGAAACCGGTGCCGAGCATGCCGGTGCCGATTCGGGTCGACGCATGCGGCGGATCCGCACCGCCGTGCTCGTCATGATCACCGTGGCGTCAGTGGCGTGCGCCGCATTCTTTGCGTGGAAGGCGCACGAGGTCAGGTCCGTCGACGCGGCGGCCACCGAGGCGCTCGCGACCGCGCAGGAATACGCGGTGACGCTGACCTCGGTCAGTCCCGGTGCACTCGACAGCAACTTCGATGCAGTGTTGAACGGCGCCACCGGCGAGTTCAAGGAGATGTACGCGCAGTCGAGCGGTGAACTGCGCCAGCTGCTCGTCGACAACAATGCGCAGGCGGAAGGCACGGTGGTGGAAGCCGGCGTCAAGTCGGCCACGACCGATCGCGTCGAGGTGCTGCTGTTCATCGATCAGACGGTGACGAACTCGGTCGTCCCGGAACCGCGACTCGATCGCAGCCGTGTCGTCATGACGCTCGAGCTCGTGGACGACCGCTGGCTGGCCTCGCAGGTGGACCTTCCCTGATCTAGGAAAGCCGACCGTTCGGCAGTGGTGGCAGTGCGGTGGTACCGAGCCACGCGTCCCACAGCGGTCGCAGTGACACATCGGTGAATCGTGTTGCCAGATCGATCAACTGGTCGGTGGTGACGTTGGAGTGCCGGTACTCGGTCGTCCACATACGCAGAAGGGTGAAGAAGCGTTCGTCGCCGAGTCGTAACCGCAACGCGTGCAACGTGAGGGCGCCGCGCTTGTAGATCCGGTCGTCGAACATGTCCTTCGGTCCGGGGTCGCCCAGGAGTATGTCCTGCGGCAGGCGAGTGAGCCCGGCGTGCGCCAGCCGCGCGTGTTCGTGCGCCGATGACCCCCCGGAGTTCTCCGACCACAACCATTCCGCGTAACACGCGAAACCTTCGTGCAGCCAGATGTCCTTCCATTGCTTCAAGGTCAGGCTGTTTCCGAACCACTGGTGTGCCAGCTCGTGCGCCACCAGCCGCTCCTCGTCGCGATTACCACTGCAGAAGTTCGCGCCGAAGACGGACATCCCCTGGGACTCGACCGGGATTTCGAGGTCGTCGTCGGTGACGAGCGCCGTGTAGTGCGCGAACGGATACGGCCCGAACAGCCGCGAGAACACTTCGATCATCTGTGACTGACGTCCGAAGTCCCTGTCGAACTTGGCGCGCAGCCGCGGCGGGTGCACAGCGAACTGCGGCACGGGCGACGACGCGACCCGGCGAACCTCGTAGTTCCCGATCTGCACGCTCGCGAGATACGTCGACATCGGTTCGGGCTGCTCGTACACCCACGTCGTGCGGCTGGACTTCGTCGTCTTGCGGAGCAGCGTCCCGTTGGCGATCGCATGGAACGGCGCATCCGTGGTGATCGTGACGCGGTAGGTGGCCTTCGAACCGGGATGGTCGTCGCACGGAAACCACGTCGGCGCACCGTTCGGCTGGCTGGCGACCAGCGAACCCTCGTCGAGTTCTTCCCAGCCGACCTCGCCCCACATGGTGTGCCGCGGGGTCGGGGTGCCTGCGTACTGGATGGCGAAGGTGAGAACCGCCCCGACCGGGACCGTCTGCGAGGACGTCACCGTCAGCTTGTCGTTGCGGTGGGTGAACTTTGCGGGACGTCGCCCGTTGACGGTCACTTTGGTCACGCGCATCGCCTGTGCGAGGTCGAGTGTGTACTTTGCGCGGACGTCGGTCGTGGTGGCGATGATCGTGGCGCGGCCGTCGAGCCGGTTGGCGGTCACCTTGTATGTCAGGTCCAGTTCGTACCGCGACACGCGATAGCCACGGTTCCCGCTCTGGGGGAGGTACGGGTCGAGGGGGCGATCGGGCCCGGTCGGGGCCACGGGCTTCGCCGGTTTGAGGGGCTTCATCGCGGTGACCACTCGCCCGGCCGGGACCATGGCGCGATCGGATTGCCCTGCCACCGAGTGGAAGGGGGAACCACGTCGCCGCGCATCACGAGGGACGCAGGTCCGACTGTGGCGCCGGCGCCGAGCCCCGATGCGGGCAACGCGACACATTGCGGGCCGAGCGTGGCGCCGGCTTCGAGGGTCACGGTGTCCATGGCCATGATCCGATCATGGAACAGGTGGGTTTGAACCACGCACCCCCTCTCCACCGTCGCGCCGGGGCCCAAAGTCACGAGATCGGCCTCCGGCAACCAGTAACTTTCACACCACACACCGCGGCCGATCTTCGCTCCGAGGCCACGCAACCACAGGTTCATCACGGCGGTGCCGGGGGTCGCCTGACCGAACCACGGCGCGGCAACCATCTCGACGAAGGTATCGGACACTTCGTTGCGCCACACGAACGAACTCCACAGCGGGTGCTCTTCTTTCCCGATGCGTCCGACGATTGTCCACTTCGCAGCGATGGTGACGATGCATGCGACCGCACCGGCAGCCATCAACACGAGGCCGCTCACCAGTGCCGCCGCCGGGTAGCCGAAATGGACGGCAATGGAGTTGAGGGAGAACAGGACCAGCAGCCCGATGCCGAACGTGACCACCATCGGAACGAGCCGGAAGGTCTCGACGGCCCCGCGCGCGATCTTGAGCTTCAACGATGGCTCGAACGTGCGACTCGAATCGGATCCGCCGGAGGACCGGCGCAACCGTACCGGGGGACTGCCGAGCCACGAAGACCCCGACTTCGCCTTCTCCGGTGCGGCCGAGAGGACCGCGACCAGACCGTGTTTGGGCACGCGACGACCGGGCGCTGCCATGCCCGAGTTTCCGAGGAACGCCCGCTTTCCGACCTTGGCATGCGATATGTACAGCCAGCCTCCGCCGAGTTCGTACGAGGCGACCATGGTGTCGTCGGCGAGGAACGCGCCGTCCGCGACCTTGGTGAACTTCGGAACCATGAGCACCGTTGATGCCTCGACGTCCTTGCCGATATCGGCGCCGAGCAGCCGCAGCCAGATCGGGGTGAGCATCGACGCGTAGAGCGGGAACAGGAACGTGCGCGACGAATCCATCAGACGTTCGGTGGCCCACACCTGCCATCCGACACGGCTTCGGACCGGATGCCAGCCTTCGGTCATGCCGATCGACAACAGTCGCACGGTGATCAGGGTGAGTACTGCGAACACGGCCATGGTGAGAATTCCACCGGCGGGCAGCATCGCAAGGGAACGGACCACGGCCTCGGTCACGCTCGAGGTGTCCTTCACCCACCAGACGAGCAGCGCGACACCGGCGCCGATTGACATGATCGGAAGTCCTGCGAGGAGGATCGACGTCACGCCGAAGATGGGAACCCAACGGGATCCGCGGGGTGGGTCTTCCGACGGCCACTGCGGTTCGGCCTTTCCGGTCTTCCGCGCGGGCGAACCGGCCCAGTGCTGGCTCGCCTTGACCCGGCCGAACACCGCCGACCCGGCCTCGACCTCGGCGTTCTTGCCGACGCGCGAACCGGGGGCGAGGAACGAGCGCGCACCGATCGACGCGCCCGCCCCGATGCGGATACTCCCGATGTGGACGACGTCGCCGTCCACCCAGTACCCCGACAGGTCCACTTCGGGTTCGATCGAGCAGCCGTCGCCGAGTTCGAGCATGCCGGTGACCGGGGGGAGGGTGTGCAGGTCGACTCCGTGGCCGATCTTCGCGCCCAGCGCCCGCGCATACTGACGCATCCAGGGCGCTCCCGACAGGTTGGTCGCACCGGACGCCTCCGACAACCGCTGGGCGGTCCACAAACGCAGGTGGACCGAGCCACCGCGGGGATAACTGCCGGGTGTCAGTCCGCGGAGGAGGGTCCGGGCGCCCAGCACCGCGGTGCTCATCCGGCCGAGCGGAGAGAGGAACACGACGATTCCGACGGCGACCCACCACCACGACAAGGTCACGGTCCACGGCACATCGGTGACCGTCGCGATGATGTTGTTCAGAATCGCGAGCCAGGTGATCCAGTGGAGGCCCGTCAACGTCATGAGCGGCACGGTCGCGGCGAGCTGCAGGAACTGTGCCCCCCGCGATACGGGGGCGACCTCGCGCGGAGCCGCGGTCTCGGTCGGGGCGAGTTCGTCGAGATAGGTGGCGAGGGATCCGAGCCGGGGTCGGTCGTAGAGTTCGGCAACCGTCATCTCGGGATAACGCTCACGCAGTGCGGTGACGAGTTGTGCGGCGGACAGGGAACCTCCGCCGAGTTCGAAGAAATCGTCGTCGAGACCCTCGATTCGGGCGCCGAGCAGTGACGACCACAGCCCCGCGACCCATTCCGCGGTCGGGGGGAGGCCGAGCGCTTCCACGGAGTCGGCGTCGGCGCCGGGCAGCGGCCACGGCAACGCGTTGCGATCGACCTTCCCGGACGTGCGCGTGGGCAGCTCGTCGACGAGCGCGAGACGCGGCACGAGGGCAGCGGGGAGCTGTTCGGACAGCAGATCGTGGGCAGACGCGACGTCGAAATGAGGATCGGTGGAGGCGATGTAGCCGACGAGGATCGAACTTCCGGCGGAGGTCTTACGGACCGCGCATGCACCGCCTGCGACTCCGGGCAGGTTCTGCAGGGCGTTGTCGACCTCGCCGAGCTCGATGCGTCGCCCGCCGATCTTGACCTGGTCGTCGGCGCGGCCCTGGAAGAGTAGTCCGGCGCTGTCGAGGACGACGAGGTCACCGCTGCGGTAGGCGCGGTCCCAGCCGAGGGTCGGCATGGGCGCGTACTTCTCGGCGTCCTTCGCCGGGTCCAGGTAGCGTGCGAGTCCGACGCCGCCGATCACGAGCTCACCGGTCTGCCCTTCGGCGACGGGAATGCCTTCGCTGTCGACGACGGCGAGATCCCAGCCGTCGAGTGGCAGGCCGATGCGGATGGGTCCGGTTCCGTCCATGATCGCGGCGCATGCGACCACAGTGGCCTCGGTGGGGCCGTAGGTGTTCCACACTTCGCGACCCGGAACGGCGAGGCGCTCGGCGAGGTCGGGTGGGCAGGCCTCCCCTCCGAAGATGAGCAGACGTACCGCTTCGAGTGCTTCCCCCGGCCACATCGCGGCGAGGGTCGGGACCGTGGAGACGACGTTGATGTTGCGGGAGACCAACCACGGGCCGAGGTCCATGCCCGAGCGAACCAGTGACCGCGGCGCCGGAACGAGACATGAGCCGTGCCGCCAGGCCAGCCACATCTCCTCGCACGACGCGTCGAAGGCGACGGACAGGCCTGCGAGTACCCGGTCGCGGGGGCCGAGCGGTTCGTCCCGGCAGAACAGGTTGGCTTCGGCGTCGACGAAGGCTGCGGCGTTGCGGTGTGTGACGGCAACACCCTTGGGGGTGCCGGTGGAACCGGAGGTGAAGATGATCCATGCGTCGTCGTCGAGTGTCGGTTCGCGCACGTCCGGTTCGTCGGCCGGTGGTGCGGTGCCGGGACCGATGCCCGCATCGGTGACGATCGCGGTGACCTTTGCCTCGGAGAAGACGAGTTCGGCGCGTTCGTCGGGATCGTCGGCGTCCACGGGGACGTAGGCGGCGCCCGCCGCGAGGACGGACAGGATGGTGACGTAGAGGTCCTTGGACCCCGACGACATGCGCACCCCGACACGATCGCCGGCGCCTACGCCGGCCTCCGCGAGGCCGCGGGCTCCCACGAATACCAGGTCGAGGAGTTCGGAGTAGTCGAGCAGCGTGGTGCCGTCGTCGATCGCGGGAGCGTGCGGATGCGACTCGGCGGTGGCGCGCAGCACGTCGACGAGTGTGCGTGGCGCGGGTGCGTGTGATCCGCGCAGGAAGATCTCGGGGACGAGCGACGTGTCGTCGGGTGTGGGCGGGTGTTGAGCAGACAATCCGCTGTCCTTCTACTCGGTGGGGCGATCCGGTTTATCTCAGGTGAAGGTGGACGGCAGATGAACTTTCGGTGGGGCAGTGGGCGAGGTGGGCGTGTGCGGTGTCGCGCTTCAGAGCAAAGCACGGCGGTGGTTTCTTTGCAGGTCAGAAGGAGAAACTCGGCTCTGCTCAGGAGCGGCTCCTCGGCCGCGCTCGGACGCTCGACTTGACACGAAGTGTGCCCGGTGTCATTGTCTTCGGCAGGTCATGAGTACCAGCATCAAGCCCCGGCTCGCTGGTCGGCAACCCTCCACCGCGGTGGGGTGCTCCGGGTGACGACCTGGCTGACGTTCCGAACCTGGGCGCAGCAAGCGCGGACTCCGCCGGCGAGCGAATCACCTTCGTCGTGGCGATCACCGACGGGTCCCTGATACACGAGGGAAATTCGTCATGACTGTTGCCACCACCACCTGTATCGCTCCGTTTGCTCGCGTGTCGGGTTGTGACGTGCAGGTTCCTCTCGTGCAGGGCGGCACCTGCACGTACGCGAACTTCGATTATGCGGCGAGTGCTCCTGCTCTGGCGAGCGTGACGGACCGGATCTCCGAACTGTTGCCGTTCTACGCCAGCGTGCACCGCGGCGCGGGCTATGCGTCGCGCATCAGCACCGCGAGCTACGAGGATTCGCGTGCGTCGGTCTCCCGTTTCGTCGGAGCCGACGAGGATCAGGTGGTGGTGTTCACCCGCAACACCACGGATTCGATCAACCTGCTCGCCGGTGCGGTACCCGGCGACGTAGTGGTACTCGACATCGAGCATCATGCGAACCTGTTGCCGTGGAAGAGCACTCGTGTTGTCGAAGCTGCGGATTCGATCTCCGAGACCGTGTGGCGGATCGCCGTGGAGCTCGAGCGTGCGCCGGCGGCCCTGCTCGCGGTGACCGGAGCATCCAATGTCACCGGTGAGGTTCTGCCGATCGCGGAACTCGCCGATCTCGCTCACGCGTGTGGTGCGCGGATCTTCGTCGACGGTGCCCAGCTGGCCCCGCATCGCCGCATCGATCTCGCTGAGTCCGGCGTCGACTACCTCGCGTTCTCGGGGCACAAGCTGTACGCGCCGTTCGGTGCCGGCGTGCTCGTCGGGCGGCGCGACTGGCTCGATGCGGCGGAGCCGTACCTTGCCGGCGGCGGTGCGGTGCGCGAGGTTTCCCTCGACCACACCGAGTGGGCGTGTGCCCCCGCCCGTCACGAAGCCGGTTCTCCGAATGTGCTGGGGGTCGCGGCGATCGCCGCCGCATGCGACACCCTCGCGGCGCATGATGCCGAGGCCGCCGCCCGTCACGAGGAGCTGCTGTGTTCGCAGCTCATCGACGGTCTACGCGACGTCAACGGCGTGGAAATTCTTCGCCTGTGGGATGATTCGGCGGACTGCGTCGGTATCGTCACGTTCGGCGTCGAGGGCTTCGCGCCCGGTGAGGTTGCCGCGTATCTCTCGGCCGAACACGGTATCGGGGTTCGTGACGGTCGTTTCTGTGCCCACCCGTTGCTCTCCCGCGTCGGACTTCCCGGCGGTGCGGTGCGCGCATCTTTGGGTCTGGGAAGCTCTTCCGCAGACGTCGACCGTCTGCTCGCAGCGCTTCGGCAGCTGGTGGAAGATGGGCCGTCCTGGTCGTACACCAAGTCCGATGGAGCCTGGAGTCCGTCGCCGGAGACCCGGCCCGGTCTCACGCAGTCGGGCGACGGTGCGGCGGAATGCGTCTGACGGTCACCGTAGCGATCGACAATTCCACACAAGCTCAGTAGGATTTCGCGCATGGCAGTATGGAGTTCGGCCGAGGCAGCGGCGCAGTGGTGCCGCCGTCACGTCGATCTGTGCCGTACGGCCTCCTGCATCTGTATGGACTGATGAGGTTCCCGTTTCCCGTTTTTCGATGCCGTATTCGGCATATCGAGAGGAATTCTCATGTCCTACAGTAGTTTTCAATCAATTGGATCCTTGCGCGTCGCAGTGGAATTCGACGAGGGGCCGGGCCCTGATGTGTGGGCCGATCTCACCGTCGATCGTGACGGGGGAGGATCGCTCGACCTCAGTGCTGCTCCGCGCACGGTCGTTCGGGTGCGTGCTGCCGATCTGCGCGAAGCGCGCAAGATCCGCGATCGGGTACGAGCCGAGGCTGCCGCGGAGGGTCGCGATCCCGACTCTCTCACCGTGCTGGTCGATCTCGAAGTGATCGTCGACGTCGAAGCGCGTGCCGCCCGTCGTCGGGCCCAGGAAGCATGGCGCAGGAACGGCGGGGGAGCGAGTGGTCTGTCCTATGTCGGCACTCCGCGCGGACTGGCCGGTCTGATCGCCGACATTCACGCGGTGAAGGTGGCCGACGGTGTCACGTTGATTCCGGTGGCCGGCCGCGTCACCGTCGACAACATCATCGACGGAACCCTGCCGTGGCTTCGTACCCTCGGCCTGGTCGAGATTTCGCCGTGGGCGGCGGAGATCGGTCGCAGGTACGTCGACGGCCGAGGTGCCGCGCTCGCATCCTGACCTGCCTGGCGCATTCTCGTCTAGTCGACCTCGACGTCGATTCCCGCGGTCACGCGTAGGAGTTCGGTGTACGAGGTGCGGAAGAGAGTGCCCGGGCACCCTCCTGATGCCCACAGTTCGGGGTATCCCGCCAGCGCAGTATCGACGTAGGTCGGAAGGTTGGTGGGATGCCCGAGCGGGGCGACGCCGCCGAGTTGCTGCCCGGTGACTTCGGCGACCATGTCGTCGGATGCGGGAGCGAGGGTGCCGCCCAACCGACTGCCGGTGCGCTCGGGCGACACCCGGTGGGCGCCCGAGACCAGAAGCAGTACCGGCTCGTCGTCGAGGAGGAACACGAGAGCCTCGACGATGGCGCCGACGTCGGCTCGCACTGCCGCCGCTGCCTCATCGGCGGTGTGTGCGGGAGCCGACTGCGTGGTGATCAAGCCGTGGTGGCCCCGGGCGATGAGTGTGTCGGCAACTCTGGCGGCATTCGGATGCAGTGGCCTGGGCATGATGCCACCCTATGAAAACCGGTGACTGCTGTGACCGGATCCACAAGGATCGGCGTGATCGGAAGCTTGGTGCGCTTTCCTCGCCCAGATATTACTGTCGAGTAATGACTGATTCATCCAGCTGGAAGGCGTTCACCGTCGAGCGCACCGAACACGTAGCCCAGGTCACGCTCATCGGCCCGGGTAAAGGTAATGCGATGGGACCGGACTTCTGGTCGGAATTGCCGGAGATCTTCGCGCAACTCGACGCCGACCCCGAGGTCCGCGCCGTTGTCCTCACCGGCTCCGGTAAAAACTTCTCCTACGGGCTCGACCTTCCCGCCATGGCAGGCGATCTGGGATCCGTGCTCGCAGACAAGGCACAGGCCAAGCCGCGCACCGACTTCCACGCGATGGTCAAGCGCATGCAGGGTGCGATCACCGCCGTCGCCGATTGCCGCAAGCCTGTCGTCGCCGCGATCTCGGGTTGGTGCATCGGTGGCGGAGTCGACCTCATCTCGGCGGCCGACATCCGCTATGCGAGCGCCGACGCCCGGTTCAGCGTCCGCGAGGTCAAGGTCGGGATGGTTGCCGACGTCGGTAGCCTCGCTCGCCTGCCTCTGATCATCGGCGACGGCCACCTGCGTGAGCTCGCGTTGACCGGCAAGGACATCGATGCGGCACGCGCCGAGAAGATCGGCCTCGTCGGCGACGTCTTCGACGACGCCCCCGCTGTGCTCGCGGCGGCGCACGCGACCGCCGCCGAGATCGCAGCCAACCCGCCGCTCGTCGTCCACGGCATCAAGGACGTCCTCGACCACACGCGCTCCGCGCAGGTCGACGACAGCCTCCGCTACGTCGCAGCCTGGAACGCGGCGTTCCTGCCGTCCGAAGACCTCACCGAGGCGATCACCGCCGTGATGCAGAAGCGCACGCCGGAGTTCAAGGGTCGCTAGCGACCGCTGGGCACTGCTGGGTAGCGAACGAAAAATCTCCCGGCCGATTCGATGATCGGCCGGGAGATTTCAGCTTCGGATCTCAGTGTCCGCCGTTGTCCTTCAGGCGCGCGATCGATGCGGTGACCTCGGCCTCCGCATCTGCGCGGCCGGTCCAATCGGCAGCCTCGACGTGCTTGCCGGGCTCGAGGTCCTTGTAGTGCACGAAGAAGTGCTTGATGGCGTCGAGCTCGAACTGCGGGACGTCGCTGATGTCCTGGATGTGATCCCAACGCGGATCTCCGGCCGGAACGGCCAGGACCTTGTCGTCGCCACCGGCCTCGTCGACCATCTTGAACATGCCGACCGGGCGGGCATCGACGATCACGCCGGGGTACACGGACTCGGGCAGCAGCACCAGGCAGTCGAGCGGATCGCCGTCCTCGCCGAGCGTGTTCTCGATGTAGCCGTAATCGGCGGGGTATCCGAACGAGGTGTAGAGATAGCGGTCGAGCTTGACGCGGCCGGTCTCATGATCGACCTCGTACTTGTTGCGCTGCCCCTTGGGGATCTCGATCGTGACCTCGAACTCCACGCCTTGCCTCACTTCGTCGATGTTTGCCAGTCGATACGACGTCCGTATCTGCGGCGATGGTCCGAAGTGAGGATAACCGCCCCGGCGCTACTCTGTAGGTGCAGGTACCGGACCGCCACGCGACCACCAGGGGCGCGAGTGTGTGGGGCCGAATGTGTTGGACACAGCGGAGGCGTGTTGGCGGGGCAAGGTAAGAGCAAGAAGCAGGGTGCGCTCGAGACCCGCAAGCGTAGGAGCTTTCGGATCCTTCTCGGTATCTGGATCGCGGGTTTCCTCGCGCTCGTGGTCGGTGGCGCATTCGCGGTGTACGACGTACGGAGCACCGCAGCCGCCGCCGTGGTCCCGGCTCCGGCGCCCGTCATCGCGACCCCGCAGGTCGTGGCCGTCGCCGACTCCGCCCCCGAGCCCACACCCGCCGGACTCGCTGCCGCACTCGATGCGGCCGTGGCGAACCCCGGACTCGGCGCGTTCACCGGATCGGTCACCGACACCGCGACGGGCACGGTGCTCTGGTCGCACGAGCCCGAACGCCCGATGACACCGGCGTCGACCACGAAGCTGCTCACAGCGGCGGCCGCCCTGATCGCTCTGCCGACCGACCACCGGATCACGACGAAGGTGGTATCCGGGTCTCGGCCCGGCGAGATCGTGCTCGTCGCCGGAGGTGACCCGACACTGACCGCGCAGCCCGTCGGGCAGGACGGTTTCTATCCCGGGGCTCCGCGCATCGCCGATCTCGCCGATCAGATCTCGAGGTCCGGCGCCGCTGTCGACTCCGTGCTCGTCGACATCGGTGTGTACAGCGGCGACACCCTCGCACCCGGATGGTTCCCCGAAGACATCGGCGACGGGTTCATTGCGCCCCTCGAACCGGTGATGCTCGACGGCGGGCGATCGAATCCCCTCGAAGACGAATCGTCACGCAGCGCGACACCGGCCCTGGACGCGGGGCGGGCACTGGCGAGCGCGCTCGGCGCCGACCCCGCGACCGTCGCCTTCGGATCAGCAGCTCCCGCTGCCACCCCCATGGCGTCGGTGCAATCGGCACCGTTGCGCGACCGGCTCGGGCAAATGGTGAGCCGATCCGACAATGTGCTTGCCGAGGCCATCGGCCGCGAGGTCGCCCTCGAGGCCGGAGCCGGGGCGTCGTTCTCCGGTGCCACCGGCGCCGTCCTGCGCACGCTGCAGGGCGCAGGCTTCGACACCACCGGTGTGACGCTGGCCGACCTCAGCGGCCTGTCGATCGACAACCGGATCCCGGCCGGTCTGCTCGACTCGGTGATGGCGGCCGCGGCGGGACCGGACAGCCGCGAACTGCGACCCATGCTCGACCACCTCCCCGTCGCCGGTGGTACCGGCACCCTCGCCGACCGCTACGGCGAGGTGAATCGGGCCGGAGCCGGGTGGGTTAGAGCAAAGACGGGCACACTGAATCTGGTGAGCGGACTTTCCGGTTATGTCGTCGACGTCGATGGTCGCGTGCTCTCCTTCGCGTTGCTGTCCAATGATCGTTCCCCCGGCGAGGCCAGGCCCGCACTGGATGCAGTGGCCTCGGTCCTCCGAGAATGTGGGTGCCGATGAGCGGGGCCGACCGCGCACTCGGCGACGCGATCGACTGGCCGTTCGCGGCGGGCGTCGGCGCCCGGCTGGCGCGTCCGGCGCCGGCGATGTCGCGCTACACCTACGACACCGCAGCAGCCGAACTTGCGTCGGCCTCCGACCGGGCAGAGGCCCCGGTCCGGGATCTCACCGGCCTCGGCGACGGTGCCGCACCACTTCCTGCGCTCGTCGTGGACCGACCGGGGTGGGTCCACGCCGCGGCCGCCTCGATGTCCGAGCTGGTCGGAGGGGGTGAGAACCGCTCGTGGGCCGCGAAACCCGCCGGGGCGCAGGCCGGTGCGATGCTCGCCTACCTGTCCTCGGCCGTGCTCGGGCAATACGACCCGTTCTCAGGGAAACTGCTGTTGGTCGCCCCGAATGTCGTCGCCGTCGAACGTGCGCTGAAGGTGCCCACCGCAGACTTCCGCATGTGGGTATGCCTGCACGAGGTCACGCATCGGGTGCAGTTCGCGGAAGCGCCCTGGATGGCCGATCTCATGCGCGATGCAGCGGGTCAACTGTCGGCCGCTGTCGACGAGCCGATCGGTGACATCGCCGGACGTGTCGTGTCGGCGGTCCGTGACCTGCGCGAGCCCGAGGGTAAGTCGATGTCGCAGCGCGGCATGCTCGGTCTGATGCGTGCGTTGCAGGCCGAGCCCCAGCGCGACAGCCTCGATCGCATGCTCGCGCTCGGCACCCTCCTCGAGGGTCACGCCGACCACGTCATGGACGCGGTCGGACCCTCGGTGGTTCCGTCGGTGGTCCGTATCCGGCGCGCATTCGACAGTCGCCGCCGACGCAGCAGCAACCCGATTCACCGCGTCATCCGCATACTGCTCGGGATGGACGCGAAGATCGCGCAGTACGTCCACGGCAAGAAGTTCGTCGACGCTGTCACGGCGAAGGTCGGGATGGAGCAGTTCAACGCGGTGTGGTCCGGGCCGGACGCGTTGCCGACGCTCGCCGAGATCGACAAGCCGGAAGCCTGGATCGCGCGAGTGCTGGGCTGATCGTGGCCGCGGCCCCGCCACCCCTGCTTCCCGAGACCCCCGCGATCCACGAGATCCGCCGGGCGGTGCGCGCCTGGCTCACCGAGCACGACGCGACCGCCGTCGTCGTCGGGCTCTCCGGTGGCGCGGACTCGGCAGCTCTGACCGCCGCCGCCGTCGCAGAAGCCGACGCCGTGCACGCCGTGGTGGTGGACCATCGTCTGCAGGTCGGGTCCGGCATCGTCGCCGCGCGGGCAGTCGAGTTCGCGGAGTCGGTCGGATGTGCTTCGGTGCGGGTACAGGCGGTCGATGTCACCGGCCCCGGCGGTCTCGAAGCTGCCGCGCGTCATGCGCGTTACCGGGCCCTCGACGAAGCACGGTGCGGTGACCCGGTGCTGCTCGGCCACACTCTCGACGATCAGGCCGAGACGGTTCTGCTGGGCCTCGGCCGCGGCTCGGGTCTGCGATCGATCCGCGGCATGGCGCCGTTCGACGATCCATGGGGACGTCCTCTCCTCGGCGTCCGGCGCGACACGACCCGGCTCGCATGCGAGGAACTCGGGTACCGCCCGTACGAGGACCCACACAACTCGGATCCACGGTTTACCCGTGTGCGGCTGCGAAACGAAGTCCTGCCACTGCTCGAGGACGTTCTCGGGGGCGGGGTGGCCGCAGCACTCGCGCGGACTGCGGCGCAATTGAGGGAAGACGGCGACGCCCTCGACGACGCCGCAGCGCGCGTTCTCTCGGACGCACTCGTGCCCGAAGCGCCGTGCGCCGTGCCCCAAGGACAGAGCCTGGATGTCTTCAGGCTCGCGTCGGCTCCACCCGCGGTCCGGCGTCGTGCGGTGAGGGTGTGGTTGATCGGAATGGGAGCCTCGTCACCGACCGATCGAACCCTGCGTGCTGTAGATGCCCTGGTGGGAGAGTGGCATGGGCAAGGACCGGTGGCGGTCGGCCGGGGCCCGCAACGGGGTACCAGGTTGGTGGTGGCACGACGGCGTGGCAGTCTGAGCGTGGAGTTCGTCGACCAGCAACGGTGTGCGGACGACTGACGGAAGGTAGGTAGGACCCGGTGTACGAAGGCGATATTGCGTCGGTGCTGATCTCGCAGGAAGAGATCGAGAAGCGCACCGCAGAACTGGCAGAGTCGGTTGCCAAGCGGTATCCGCCGGGTGCTCCCGAAGGCGATCTGCTCCTCATCGGCGTGCTCAAGGGCGCGATCTTCTTCATGACCGACTTCGCTCGTGCACTGCCGATCCCGACGCAGATGGAGTTCATGGCCGTCAGCTCGTACGGTTCGTCGACGTCGTCCTCCGGTGTGGTGCGCATCCTCAAGGACCTCGACAAGGACATTGCGGGCCGTCACGTGCTGATCGTCGAGGACATCATCGATTCGGGTCTGACCCTGTCGTGGCTGCTCCGAAACCTCAAGACCCGCAACCCCGCCTCACTCGAGGTCGTCACCCTGCTGCGTAAGCCCGACGCCGTCAAGATCGATGTCGAGGTCGCGGATGTCGGCTTCGACATCCCCAACGAGTTCGTCGTCGGTTACGGCCTGGACTACGACGAGCGGTACCGCGACCTGCCGTACATCGGCACCCTCGATCCGAAGGTGTACAGCAGCCAGCGCTGAGAAAACTACCGAAGCCGGCGGTCGGGACGGACCGCCACGGACCGCTGCAGTGCCTCGAGATCCTGCTCCATGAGTCGGAACAGCCAGTACACGAGGACGAACGCGCCGATGCTGCCTACCGACAGCACACGGACTGCGAGCTGAACCTGATGGACCTCGTCGATCGTGAGGAACGTCGACCCCGCGACCGCGGCGAGGGGCACGGCCGCTGCGACGGCGAGATAGCGGATGCTGCGACGGTGCAGCCCTTCGAGTTCGCGGGCATCGGTGGGGTCCGTCGCTCCGTGCGGCAGGAACGCGGGGTAGATCGACCGCACCATGTAGAACGAGACGAAGAAGAACGGGTATGCCACGGCGATCGCCCCGCACACGACGATCGAGGCGACGAAGTGGGTGATCGCCCTGCCGTCGAGGGCCCCCGACACGAACTCCATCACCACCGGAAACAGAATTCCCGACAGCACCCAGAGTGTCATCACCACCGCCGTGACGCGATCTGCGATGAGTAGTGCATCGTGTCGGGCACGCGCGAGTTCGACGGCGTCGTACTGCCGCCCGCGGCGCAGTCCGCGAGGCACAGTGATCAGTCGCCGCGCCAGATAGATGATCACCAGCGCACCGAGCGGAAACACGGTGGCGTTGATGATCAGCGCGACGGTCTGGAACTGGAGCTGAGCCTCCGGCGTCAGGTGGTCGACGATCAGATTCCGATTGTGCTGGAAGTTGTAGAGCGCCCCCAGCACATTGGGGATGCCGATTGCCGCGATCATCAGCGGGGTCACGGGCCTGCGTAGCCGCGCCCGCCAGCTCTCGGGCGGTGGGTCCACGAGTTCGCGGGCGCGCGCGTCGAGACACAGGTCGAACTGCTGCGCGAGTTCGGCGCCGGAGGCCCACCGGTCGGTGGGCTCGGGTGCGAGACACCGCATGAGCACACGTCGCAGGGTTTGCGGACAATCGTTCGGCAAGTGCGCGAGAGCGTCGCCGTCCGGTGGGGCGGCGCGTCTGCGGAGCATCGCGTCGAGGGCATCCATCGTGGGTGCCTCCGCGACGTGGGCGCCGCGGTCGTCGGTGGGTCTGCTTCCGGTGAGCAACTCCCACAGCATCACGCCGAGCGCGTAGATGTCGCTGCGGGTGTCGAGGTCGGCGGCACTGCGGGGCAGATGGGGATGGCACGCCTCGAGTTGCTCGGGCGACATGTATGCGAGCGAGCCCCCGAGATAGGCGAGAGGTGAGCTGTCGTCCACCGACTCGGCGAAGCTGATGTTGAAATCGGCCAGCTTGGGCACACCTTCGGCCGTGAGCAGTACGTTCGCCGGTTTGATATCGCGGTGCAGCACGCCGCGGCTCTCGGCGTAGTGAAGAGCCTCGGCGAGACGCCTGCCCAGCCACGCTACGGTCTCCGGCCACGTCAGGCCCGCGAGACGCTCCCGGACGGCGGATTCGGATGGTCTGATCTCGCCCTTGTCCTGGAGGGCTTCGTCGACGGAGTCGAGCAGCAGCCGACCGGAGCGTTGCTCCGGCGGTGTCGCCCGCACCTTGTACAACACACGGAGCAGTGTTCCGCCCGGCATGTACTGCATGTAGAGCAGTCGCAGGCCGTGTTCGGGCAGGATCCGCTGGTCGAAGACTCGCACGATGTAGTCGTGATCGAGCTGAGCGAGAGTCTGTGCTTCGTTTCCGCTGTTTCGGGAGACCTTCACCGCGACGAGACGCTGCATCGACTGCTGGCGTGCGAGGAACACGCGGCCGAACGCGCCGGTCCCCAGAGCCGTGAGCAGGTCGAAGTCGTCGATGCGTTGCCCGGCCTCCACATCGTCGAGAGTGATCGGGTCGCCGGAGTCCAGCATGTCGGGGCGCGTCGGTGTCGTGACGGTGAGGTCGACCGGTCGGGTGCCTGCCGTCCGGGTGGGGTCCGGATCCCGCGTGGCCATGCCCGATTTTCCCACATGCCGACGCGTCGGATACGGCACAATGCGCTGCCGGATGGTGCGGGAACCCCGGAGTGTTTCCGCGCGTTGTCATACCAGGCCACCACGCAGGGGCGTCATGGCAACGCCACGCGGTAACCTTGCGGTGCCCGATTGGTCACGGGTACGGCAGAGTCACGACGACCACCTTGCTGACATCACTATCGAAAGGACCGGCCGACCCGGCCGAACCTGTATGAACCGCAAGACAGTGTTTCGTAATCTGGGGATAGTCCTCGGCATCCTGTTGGTCATCTATGCCTTCAGTTACTTCGGCGACGACACGCGCGGCTTCACGAAGGTCGATACTTCCGTCGCGATCGCGCAACTCGACGCGGGTAACGTCAAACAAGCACAGATCGACGACCGTGAGCAGCAGGTTCGGTTGTGGCTCGAAAGCGGTAGCGACGCGACCGAGGGCTCGGTCGAGATCCTCGCCAAGTACCCGGAATCGGCGTCCGAGCAGGTCTTCGACAAGGTCGCGGCGTCGGATGCCGAGTCGTTCGACACGCAGGTCACTCAGGATAGCTGGCTGACGTCGATCCTTCTGTTCGTGTTGCCGATGATCATCCTTCTGGGTGTCTTCATCTTCGTGATGAGCAAGATGCAGGGCGGCGGCCGCGGCGGCATGATGGGCTTCGGCAAGTCGAAGGCCAAGCAGCTGTCGAAGGACATGCCGAAGACGACCTTCGCCGACGTCGCAGGTGCGAACGAAGCCGTCGAAGAGCTGTACGAGATCAAGGACTTCCTGCAGAACCCCGCCCGCTACCAGGCGCTGGGCGCGAAGATCCCCAAGGGCGTGCTGCTGTTCGGGCCGCCCGGCACCGGTAAGACCCTGCTCGCTCGCGCTGTCGCGGGTGAGGCCGGCGTCCCGTTCTTCACCATCTCCGGTTCCGATTTCGTCGAGATGTTCGTCGGTGTCGGCGCCTCCCGTGTTCGCGACCTGTTCGAGCAGGCCAAGCAGAACGCGCCGTGCATCATCTTCGTCGACGAGATCGACGCGGTCGGTCGCCAGCGCGGCGCGGGACTCGGCGGCGGACACGACGAGCGCGAACAGACGCTCAACCAGTTGCTGGTGGAGATGGACGGCTTCGGCGACCGCCAGGGCATCATCCTCATTGCGGCCACGAACCGTCCCGACATCCTCGACCCCGCCCTGTTGCGGCCCGGACGCTTCGATCGGCAGATTCCCGTCAGCAACCCGGATCTGGCCGGTCGCCGTGCGATCCTCCAGGTGCACTCCAAGGGCAAGCCGATCGATCAGCACGCCGACCTCGAAGGCCTGGCGAAGCGCACCGTCGGCATGTCCGGCGCGGATCTCGCGAACGTCGTCAACGAGGCCGCGCTGCTGACTGCCCGCGAGAACGGCAGCGTGATCACCGAGGCGATCCTCGAGGAATCCGTAGACCGCGTCATCGGTGGTCCGCGCCGTAAGAGCCGGATCATCAGCGAGCACGAGAAGAAGATCACCGCCTATCACGAGGGCGGACACACCCTCGCCGCGTGGGCGATGCCCGACATCGAACCCGTCTACAAGGTCACGATCCTCGCGCGCGGCCGTACCGGCGGACACGCGATGACGGTGCCCGAGGACGACAAGGGTTTGATGACCCGCTCCGAGATGATCGCCCGGCTCGTCATGGCCATGGGTGGCCGCGCCGCGGAAGAACTGGTGTTCCGCGAGCCCACCACCGGCGCCTCGTCCGACATCGATCAGGCGACCAAGATCGCGCGCGCGATGGTCACCGAATACGGCATGAGCCCGAAGCTGGGCGCTGTCCGGTACGGCCAGGAACAGGGCGATCCGTTCCTGGGCCGGTCCATGGGTGTGCAGTCCGATTACTCGCACGAGGTTGCGCGAGAGATCGACGAGGAGGTGCGCAATCTGATCGAGGCTGCGCACACCGAAGCATGGTCGATTCTCAACCAGTATCGCGATGCGCTCGATTTGCTCGCCGGTGAACTGCTCGAGCACGAGACCCTCACCCGCAAGGACCTCGAGCGGATCCTCGCGTCGGTCGACAAACGCCCCCGGATCACCGCGTTCAACGATTTCGGTGATCGCGTTCCGTCGGACAAGCCGCCGATCAAGACTCCCGGCGAACTCGCCAAGGAACGCGGCGAGCCGTGGCCGCCGGAGCCGCCGTCGCTGACCAAGCCTGAGCCGCCCCATCAGCAGCAACTCCCGCCTCAGCAGCAGGCGTACCCGCCTCAGCAGCCTGCCGGTCAGGCATCGCAGCCCGCGGGGTCGGCTCCGACCCAGCAGATGTTCCCGCAGCCGCCCGCAGGCCAGACGCCGCGGCCGGCCGGGCCGGCCCCTCAGCAGCACCAGCCATCCGGTCCGGGCAACGGCTACCAGGCTCCGCAGCCGGTACCCGTGTCGGAGCCCATGCCGGGCTTCCCGCCTGCCGGCCAGAACCCGGGCGGACCGCGCCACGCGACCCGTCCCGACTACGGTGCCCCCGCGGGCTGGTCCGCGCCCGGGTGGCCGCCGCAGGAGCAGCCCGAGCAGTCGCAGGACCAGTCCGGCGGCATCTACCAGCGGGGATACCCCGACTGGACGCAACAGGGCAGTGCCGACGGCGTCAACGGTGCAGGGGGTGACCCAGGCGCTCAGCGCGGTGACCCGGGCGTCCAGCGCGGTGACGACGAAGGTCGGAACCAGCCCGAGCCTCCCCCCACTCAACCGTGGGACGGCCCGACCGGTCATCGTTGAGATAGTCGGTTGCAGCGTAGTTCCCAGATCACATCAGAAAGTGGAGGACGTCGGGTGTCGGTGAATCACCTCAATACGGAGGCGAGTTCTGCCTCGGGCAACCATGACGGCGCGGAGTCGTTGAGCTTGTCGTCGGGCCGTCCCTTCGATCAGGATCGGGCCGAAGCGGCCGTGCGGGAACTGCTCATCGCGGTCGGCGAGGATCCCGAGCGTGAAGGGTTGCGCGACACCCCAGCACGTGTCGCGCGGGCCTACCGCGAGGTGTTCAGCGGATTGTTCACCGTTCCCGACGAGGTGCTCAACACCACCTTCGACGAAGGCCACCAGGAACTCGTCCTGGTGCGCGATATTCCCATGTACTCGACGTGTGAACACCACCTGGTCTCGTTCCACGGTGTCGCGCACGTCGGTTACATCCCCGGGTCCACCGGACGCGTGACGGGTCTGTCCAAGCTCGCACGACTCGTCGACCTCTACGCGAAGCGGCCGCAGGTGCAGGAGCGCCTGACGAGCCAGATCGCAGACGCACTCGTGCGTAAGCTCGAGCCGCGCGGCGCCATCGTCGTGGTCGAGGCCGAGCACTTGTGCATGGCGATGCGGGGCATCCGGAAGCCCGGAGCGAGCACCACGACGTCCGCGGTCCGCGGGTTGTTCCAGACGAGTTCGGCGTCTCGCGCAGAAGCCCTGGATCTCATCCTGCGCCGGTGAGCTTCCTTCAGGACACGCAGTGGCCCATCGTGCGGGACGCACAGTGGCCCATCGTGATGGGTGTACTCAACGTCACCAGCGATTCCTTCTCCGACGGAGGGCGCTACCTCGATCGTGACACCGCCATCGCGCGCGGACTCGAGCTTCGTGAACTCGGAGTCGACATCGTCGACGTCGGCGGCGAATCGACTCGTCCGGGTGCGGCGCGGGTCGACCCCGCGATCGAGGCGTCGCGCGTCGCGCCGGTCATCGAGGCTCTCTCGGCGGCTGGAATCGCCACCAGCGTCGACACCATGCGCGCGTCGGTCGCCGAGGCTGCCATCGAGGCCGGGGTGACGATCGTCAACGACGTCTCGGGTGGCCGGGCGGATCCGAACATGGCGTCGGTGGTGGCGTCGGCGCAGGTGCCGTGGATCCTGATGCATTGGCGACCCGCCGGCGACTTCGTGCACGCAGGGGGAAGCACCCACTACGACGATGTGGTGCGCGAGGTGCGCGACGAACTTCTCACCCAGGTCGATGTCGCCCTCGCGGCGGGAGTCGCCCGCGAGAACCTCATCCTCGATCCCGGTCTGGGATTCGTGAAGGGCCCCAACCACAATTGGGAACTCCTGCAGCGGTTACCCGAACTCAACGAACTCGGATTTCCCGTGCTGATCGGTGCGTCGCGTAAACGATTTCTCGGGTCGCTGCTTGCGGCACCCGACGGGACCACACGCGCGCCCGACGGGCGGGAGGTCGCTACTGCAGTGGTCTCGGCCCTCGCAGCGGCACACGGTGCGTGGGGTGTGCGAGTACACGATGTTCAGGCGAGTCGCGATGCGCTCGCCGTCGTCCGGGCATGGCAACTGGGCAGTGCGGAAGGTGTGCACGATGGGTGATCGCATCGAGCTGCGCGGACTGAAGGTCCGCGGAAATCACGGTGTGTTCGACTTCGAGAAGCGTGACGGACAGGATTTCCTGATCGATATCGTCGCCTGGCTCGATCTGGCTCAGGCGGGAACCAGCGACGATCTCGTCGACACCCTCGATTACGGGGGGTTGGCAGAGCGCGCCGCAGCAATCGTTGCCGGTCCCGCGCACGACCTCATCGAGACCGTGGCCGGCCGGATCGCCGAAAGCGTCCTGGCCGATGGCCGGGTGTCGCGGGTGGAGGTGACCGTGCACAAGCCGTCGGCGCCGATTCCCTTGACGTTCGCCGACGTGGCTGTGGTGGTGGACCGGACCCGGAGCGCCGAATGAGTTGTGCGGTTCTGTCGATCGGCTCCAACCTCGGAGACCGGCTCGCGCACCTGCAATCCGTCGTCGACGAGCTCGGGCCGCGCGTACGAGCAGTGTCGCGTGTGTATTCCACGGCGCCGTGGGGTGGTGTCGAGCAACAGGATTTCCTCAACGCGGTCGTGGTGGCCGAGGACGAGAATTTCGGTGAGTACGACTGGCTTGCGCTGGGCCGTGACCTCGAAGCGGCTGCTGCGCGCGTGCGGGTGCAGCATTGGGGTCCCCGCAGCCTCGATGTCGACGTCGTCGTCTGCCGGACCGGTTCCGGTGAGGTGCGCAGCGACGATCCGGAGTTGCTTCTTCCACACCCCCGTGCACACGAGCGTGCGTTCGTCCTGGTGCCCTGGCTCGACGTCGAACCGGAAGCGGACCTGACGGCGAACGGGCACAACCGACCGGTCGCGGACTGGCTCGCGGGCCTCGACGAGACCGAACGAGACGGCGTGCACCGCACAGAACTCGTCCTCGTCGATCACGCGCCGGACGCTGGGTCCCACCCCCGGGATCGCCCGTGATGAAGGCGACCCGGATCCGCGACCTGCTGGCTCTTGCACTGCTCGCCGCGGTCATCGCCTGGTTGCTCATACGCACCATGTACGGTTCGCTGCCGCCGATTCCCGGCTATGCCGGTGCCTCGTTGTACCTCGTGGCTGCGCTCGAAGCGGTGCTCGCATTCATGATCCGTTCACGTGTGAACAACCATCAGCTCGGCGACGGTCCACGCCAGTTGCATCCGATCACCGCGGCGCGGTCGGTGGCGCTCGCGAAGGCGTCTGCGCTCGTCGGCGCAGCGAGTACCGGCGTGTGGGTGGGCTTTCTGCTGTATCTCCTGCCGCAGCGGGGCATCGTGCGGGCGGCGTCGGAGGACACCACGGGCGTGATCGTCGGCGCGGTTGCAGGTGTGGTGCTCGTCGCTGCCGCGTTGTGGCTCGAGCACTGTTGCCGGACACCGGAGGATCCGGATGAGCCGTCCGAGCCTGCCACCTGACTGCGTGTTCGGTCACAGCCGCTGATCGTCGACGCACCTGAGTCGACGTATCGCTGCGAGATCTGCCCTGGTAGACCATCGACCAGTACGCTGGTAGCCATGGTGTTTCGGGGGCGTGAGAGCAAGGATCGGCGGCAGTGGCGCAGTTCCGGCTCGGTCGTCGTCGCCGGGCTGCTTGCATTGGCCATGGCGGCCTCGTTACTGCTCGTGTTCAGCGACAGCGTCCAGATGCTCCGGATCGCCGTGGTCGTCGCTTTGTGGTGCGCGGTCGTCGGGGCCATCGCGATGACGAAATATCGCCGTGAGTCGGCACTCGACAAGGCCAAGGCGGAAGACCTCAAGACCGTGTACGAGCTGCAGCTCGAACGAGAGATCTCCGCGCGTCGCGAGTACGAACTGGGCGTGGAGGAGAAGGTCCGATCCGAGCTCAGGATCGACGCCGACGAGATGACCGCGCTGCGGACCGAACTTGCGGCTCTACGCCGCAGCCTCGAAGCGTTGTTCGACGGGAAGCTCCCCGACGATGCTCCCGCGCTGAAGGGCGCCTCTGTCCGCGAACTCGACGGTGCGCCCCGAGTGAACGCGCCCAGCCCCTCGGGTCCGGCGTTCGCATCGCCCGACGACGAGCCTTTGACCGCGGAGACGGAAATCGTGACTCTCGGCGCCGAGACGTCGAATACCGACGCCGAGGCAGCAGAGGGACGAGACACCGCGGAGGGGGAGTCGGACACCCCGGGCGTACCCGCAGGTCGCCGCGCCCGCCGTCGCCTCGATGCAGAGTCGTCCGGTGGCCACGCGCAAGGGCGTTCGGTCGCCGAGATCCTGGCGAATCTGTCGTCGGATCGCTGAGACTCCGTCGGGTGCGCTGAGACTCCGTCGGTGCGCTGAGACGTCGGGGGCGCTGAGACCCGAACCCGCTGGTCGAGGTGGTGAGGTGTAGATCACCCCTGTTCTCCATGGCCTGTCACAAAGGCCGCGCGCTATTGTCGTGCAGAACGTCTGGTACCCGCCGCGCGGGACTGGAACGAACGAGAGGACCCCCGTGACTTCCTTCGGGATCACAAACGCGCCTGCACCTGCCCGGTTGTCAGTGGGCATCATCTCTGCAGGACGTGTCGGAACCGCACTCGGAGCGGCGCTCGAACGTGCAGGCCACGTCGTAGTCGCCTGTTCGGCTGTGTCGGAAGCGTCCAGGCATCGTGCCCGGACGCGCCTGCCGGATTCGCAGATCCTGCCGGTCGACGAGGTCGCGAGCAATCGCGACCTGCTCCTGCTCGCAGTACCCGATTCGGAGCTTGCCGGCCTGGCCGCAGGTCTCGCCGCCACCGGAGTCGTCCGCCGTGGAACCTTGGTCGTGCACTGTTCCGGCGCGCACGGCATCGAGATACTCGCGCCGCTCTCCGCAGTCGGCGCAACACCGCTCGCGATTCATCCCGCGATGACCTTCACCGGTCACGACGAGGACACTGCACGCCTGTCGTCGGCGTGTTTCGGGATCACGGCCGCCGACGAGATCGGCTACGCGATCGCGCAGGCACTGGTCATCGAGATCGGTGGTGAGCCGGTCCGAGTCTCCGAATCGATGCGACCGCTCTACCACGCAGCGCTCGCCCACGGCAGCAATCACCTCGTCACGCTCGTATCCGACGCC
Source organism: Rhodococcus sp. NPDC060086 (assembly GCF_042730275.1). Lineage (NCBI taxonomy): Bacteria > Bacillati > Actinomycetota > Actinomycetes > Mycobacteriales > Nocardiaceae > Rhodococcus > Rhodococcus sp. NPDC060086. Next base: position 5,080 of record NZ_JBHWWZ010000042.1, on the reverse strand, counting down.
GTCGAAGCTCTCCGGGTCGCGCTGGCGGGGGAGGAACTCCTCGGCCAGCAACTCGTCGACGCGGATCCCGGTGGCGTCGCCGAACGCGTGATCGCGCCGCTGCTCACCGCAGCCCTCGACAACGTGCTTCGGCGTGGCCCGTCGGCCCTGACGGGCCCGGTGGCGCGTGGTGATTCCGATGCGGTGGCCACACATCTGCGTGTGCTCGAGGAGGTCGATCCACGGATCGCCGCCGGATACCGCGCACTGTCGCTGCGGTCGGCGCAGCGCACCGGTTCGAAACCGGAATTGATGGAAATCCTCGAAGGGGCTGATCACGGTGAGTGAAACGACACAGCGCGGATACGTGCGTGGGGAACTGACCGTGCACCACGACCCGGCTGCCTTGACCAAGGTCACCAAGGCGCTGCGCGGTGTCGGTCGCACCGTTGCCCTGGTGCCGACGATGGGAGCTCTCCACACCGGGCACCTCGAGCTCGTGCGTCAGGCGAAGCTGACCGGTGCAGTCGTGGTCGTGTCGATCTTCGTCAACCCACTGCAGTTCGGTGCGAACGAGGACCTCGATGCGTACCCGCGCACCGTCGACGCGGATCTCGAGTTGCTGCGCGAATCCGGCGTGGAGCTTGCATTCGTCCCGTCCGCCGCCTCGATGTACCCGGCCGGACGCCGCACCATGATCCACCCGGGGCCGCTCGGTGCCGAACTCGAGGGCGCATCCCGCCCCACCCATTTCGCAGGCATGCTCACGGTTGTCGCGAAGTTGCTGCAGGTCGTCGGACCGAACAGCGCGTACTTCGGCGAGAAGGACTACCAGCAGCTCACGTTGATCCGCCAGATGGTGACGGATCTGAACTTCGACGTTCGGATCGTCGGCGTGCCCACCGTCCGTGAATCCGACGGTCTGGCGTTGTCGTCGCGTAACCGCTACTTGGACGCCGAACAACGCGAGGTTGCCATGGTCCTGTCCGCGGCGCTCGTCGCAGGCGCGCATGCCGCCTCCGGCGGGGCGGACGCGATCCTGTCTGCGGCAGGCGATGTGCTGGCCTCCGCGCCTGCGATCGAGGTCGACTACCTGGAGTTGCGCGGAGCCGACCTCGGCGACGCACCCGAGCGCGGAGACGGCCGGTTGCTGGTGGCCGCACGACTGGGGTCCACCCGTTTGATCGACAACGTCGGTGTCGCAGTCGGAACCGGCTTCCTGGAACGGGCTGCCGGCCCTGTCGACCCAGATGTCGAAGACGACCTGCTTGCTCACTGACGTGAGTTCACGACGAGACGAAAGAAACTGAGGACCGACATGTTCCGCACCATGATGAAGTCGAAGATCCACCGCGCAACGGTGACCCACGCCGACCTGCATTACGTCGGTTCGGTGACGGTCGACCAGGACCTGATGGACGCGGCGGATCTGTTCGAAGGTGAGCAGGTGTGCATCGTCGACATCGACAACGGCAACCGCCTCGAAACGTACGTCATCGCCGGCGAGCGGGGCTCGGGCGTCATCGGGATCAACGGCGCTGCAGCGCATCTCGTCAATCCCGGCGATCTGGTGATCCTCATTGCCTACGGCGTGATGAACGAGCAGGAATGCAAGGACTACGCTCCGCATGTCGTGTTCGTCGATGCGGAGAACCGTCAGGTGGAACTCGGCAGCGACCCGGCGCACGCCCCCGAGGGATCGGGTCTGATCACCCCTCGGATGCTGTCGACCCTCAACGCCGCATCGATGGTGTAGCGGTGCTCCTGGCTGTCGATGTCCGGAACTCCAACATAGTTCTGGGCCTGTTCACCGGCAGCGGTTCGCACGCAAAACTGCTGCGAGATTGGCGTATTCGTACAGATTCGCGGATGACCGCGGACGAACTCGCATTCGCATTCCGAGGATTGCTGGGCGATCACGTGGAGCAGATCACCGGCGTCGCAGCGCTGTCGACGGTCCCGTCGGTGTTGCGTGAGTTGAGGGTGATGCTCGCCCGGTATTGGGATCGGGTTCCCCATGTGGTGGTCGAACCCGGTGTGCGTACAGGCGTTCCGCTGCTCGTCGACAATCCGAAGGAGGTCGGCGCCGACCGGATCGTCAACAGCCTCGCCGCCCATCATTTCTACGGTGGCCCCTGTATCGTCGTGGACTTCGGTACATCGACCTGTGTGGATGTGGTGTCCGCCAAGGGTGAGTTCCTCGGTGGATGTATTGCCCCGGGCGTGGAGATCTCGATGGACGCGCTGGCGTCCCAATCGGCGGCATTGCGCATGGTAGAACTCGTGCGGCCGCGCGCCGTGCTCGGCAAGAACACTGTCGAATGCATGCAATCCGGAGCGGTTTTCGGCTTCGCAGGCATGGTCGACGGACTCGTGGGCCGTGTGTGTGCGGAGGTTCCCGGATTCGGTGGTGACGACGTCGTGGTGATCGGCACCGGCGACAGCGCGCCGTTGATCATGGAAGAGTCGCGCCTGCTCGAGCACCACGAACCCGATCTGACCCTCGAAGGGTTGAGGTTGGTCTACGAGCGGAATCAGGAACGCCGTGTCGCGCGGCGGGGAGTCGTGGAGGCTTCCCCGCGGCGGGATTCTGTGTAAGAATGCTTCCCGTGATCCGCCGCAAGAGTGCCCAGGAGTGTTGTCGAGGCTGACGTCCGCCTCGACCGATAACACATTCCTGGGAGTTCTCTCATGCGCGCTGCGCTTGTTTCGTCCGTTTCTGCATCTGTCTCCGCTCCGGTGGCGCTTCTTCCGCTTGCCGTAGAGCGCACCTACCCCACCGAGCTGGCTGCTGCTGTTGCTCGAGGTGCGGTGATCGTCGATGTCCGCACCAACGCTCAGCGCGAGGTTCAGGGCACCCTGCCGGGTGCACTCGCGATCTCAGCGGAGCTGGTCGCAGAACGCCTCGATCCTTCGCATCCCGGTCGCCTGGCCGTCGCCGTCGACCCGGATGTCGAATGGATCCTGGTGTCCGCCGAGGGTACCGATTCGCACCGCCTCGTCACGGGCCTGCAACTGCAAGGGCTGCGTCGTGTCACGCACATGGTGGGCGGTTACGACGCGATCAGGTCGGCGAACATGGTTCACGCCGTCACGCAGGCCGAACACATCGTCGCTGACGTGGAGCGCGTCACTGCACACTGAGGGTGCACGCGTCACTGCACACTGAGGGTGCAGAAGACGCGGTACAGAAGGAACTGTACGGCTGAGACGTTGTGATGTGGCGCTCTCGGATAGTCTGGTTACCCGTGAGTGATGCCAGCGTTCAGCAGCCCGACGATACCCCCGAGCAGATCCGGGTCCGCCGCGAAAAGCGCGAACGACTCCTCGCCGAAGGCAAAGATGCGTACCCCGTCGTCGTGCCGCGCACGCACACGCTCGCGGAGATCCGTGCCGAGTACCCGGACCTCGAGCCGGATACTGCGACCGGCACGCAGGTCGGTGTGGTCGGTCGTGTGATCTTCATGCGCAACACCGGCAAGCTGTGCTTCGCCACGCTGCAGGAAGGCGACGGAACCCAGCTGCAGGTCATGGTCAGCCTCGCCGCGGTCGGGGAGGAATCCCTCGCCGAATGGAAGGGGCTCGTCGATCTGGGCGATTTCGTGTTCGTCCACGGTGAGGTGATCAGTTCACGGCGCGGTGAGCTCAGCGTCATGGCCGACTCCTGGACGATGGCCTCGAAGGCGCTGCGCCCGCTCCCTGTCGCGCACAAGGAGATGAACGAGGAATCCCGGGTCCGGCAGCGCTACGTCGACCTGATCGTCCGCCCGGAGGCACGCAAGAACGCACGTATGCGCGCCGAGGTCGTGCGTGAGCTGCGTAATGCGCTCGAACGCCGAGGATTCCTCGAAGTCGAGACGCCGATGCTGCAGACGCTGCACGGTGGTGCGGCCGCACGCCCGTTCGTGACGCACTCGAATGCGCTCGACCTGGACCTGTATCTGCGCATCGCGCCCGAACTGTTCCTCAAGCGTTGTGTTGTCGGCGGAATCGACAAGGTCTTCGAAGTCAACCGAAATTTCCGCAACGAGGGCGCCGATTCCACCCACTCGCCGGAATTCGCAATGCTCGAGACCTACGAGGCCTACGGCACGTACGACGATTCTGCGAAGATGATTCGCGAGATGATCCAGGAGATCGCGCTCGCCGTGTTCGGCAGCCACGTCGTCACCCTGGCGGACGGTACCGAATACGACTTCGGCGGGGAATGGAAAGTTCTCGAAATGTATCCGTCATTGTCGCTGGCGATCGGAACCGAAGTCACACCCGACACCACGATCGAGGAATTGACCGCGCTGGCCGGCAAGGTGGGGCTCGAAATTCCCGAGGGTAAGGGATGGGGCCACGGCAAGCTTGTCGAGGAGCTGTGGGAGCACATGTGCGGCGACCAATTGAACGAGCCGACTTTCGTCCGTGATTTCCCGGTCGAGACGTCGCCGCTCACTCGCGATCACCGCACTGTGCGCGGAGTCACGGAGAAGTGGGATCTCTATGTGCGCGGGTTCGAGCTTGCCACTGGCTATTCCGAACTCGTCGATCCGGTGATCCAGCGCGAGCGTTTCATGGATCAGGCGCGTCTCGCTGCCGAAGGTGATGATGAGGCGATGGTTCTCGACGAAGATTTCCTCGCCGCCATGGAACAGGGAATGCCGCCCACTACGGGAACGGGGATGGGAATCGACCGGTTGTTGATGGCGCTGACCGGACTGGGAATCAGAGAAACTATCCTCTTCCCCATTGTTCGCCCGACCACTCGCTGAAAAGGCCGGAAACCTCTTGGTATAGACATGCGTTAATTGCGGGGTATTGTGGTCTCGTCCCGTGGGGGGAGAGCGCATTTCTTCATCGAGAGGGTTTCCAGCACATGGCAAAGAAGGTCACCGTCACACTTATCGACGATGTCGACCAGGAATCGACGGCAGACGAGTCGGTGGAGTTCGGACTCGACGGCGTGACCTACGAGATCGATCTGTCGGAAGATAATGCGGCAGCGTTGCGGGACCAGTTGGAATACTGGATTCAGCACGCGCGCAAGGTCGGCGGACGTAAGCGCAGCAAAGCTGTTCAGAGTGCACCGGTGGCAAGCAAGTCGTCGCGGGGA
>NZ_JBHWWZ010000041.1:0-43017 GCF_042730275.1 Rhodococcus sp. NPDC060086 | reverse complement strand
TCGGCAGGTGCTCCGAGCAGCGCGGCGATCACCTCGAGCGGCAAAGGTGCGGCCGCGACCGGAACGAAGTCGACGACCTGCCCGTCGCGGCCCGCTTCGATCAGGTCGTCGACCACGCGCGCACAGATGTCGCGAATGTGGCCCTCGAGCTGCTTGATCACGCGCGGTGTGAATCCGCGGCTGACGAGCTGACGCAGCCGGGTGTGATCGGGCGGGTCGAGATTGAGAAGCATGGAGGCCTGCTTGAGCCGGGTCTCCTCGTCGAATTCGTCGATCTGGGTGGAACCCATCGCGGTCGAGAACGTGGTGTCGCGCGAGACGCCGATGACATCGGCATGGCTCGTCACCGCCCAGTACCCCGGCCCGTCGTCCTCCGGTTGCCAGTAGACCGGGCATTGCCGGCGAAGGTCGTCGAAGAAGGCGTGCGGGACGCCCTGGGTGTAGAGGTCGGGGTTCTTCAGATCGATGTGGGATGTCGTCATGGTGCGCCTCACGAGTCGGTGGCGAACGGCTATCGTCTATAAACTACATATCTTCGTTTGTAATGGAAGCCCCTTAGAATGAATTCATGGCACGTGACAATTCCAAGCCCATCCGACGACGAACTCTCACGCGCGACAAGGTGATCGACGCCGCCCTCGCCGCCGTCGACGAGTCGGGATGGGAACAGCTCACGATGAGCACGCTGTCGAGCCGGCTCGGTATCGTCGCCGCCTCGCTCTACAACCACGTCCGCGGCCTCGACGACGTCCGCGCCGCGGTGCAGGCGCGCGCGATGACGGATCTCGGGCTTCACCTGCGCGAAGTGGCGATGGGCCGTAGCGGAAGAGCGGGCCTGCGTGCCCTGATCGACGCACACAGAGCCTGGGCCACGGCCCACCCGAGGCGTTACCAAGCGCTCACCACTGCTCCGGTCGATCGGGCGGCACTCATCACCGCCGGACTCGATGCCAACGGCGCTCTGGGGTCCATGCTGCACTCGTGCGGAGTCCCCGAAGAACGGGCGCTCGAAGTCACGATCGGGATGTTCTCGGCTCTGCACGGCTTCGCGGTCCTCGAGAGCAGCGGGTTCCTCGGCAACGAGATCGATCTCGACCGAATCTACGAATCCGTGGTCCAGGGCGCGCTCGCCCACCTACCCACCCCCTCCGCAGCGACATCGACGTAAACTGATTACAGTCGTCCCCAGATGGGGAAGCGTGCGCATACGTTCGAGCGTGCAGTTGTTGTCGATTCTCACGAGGAATACGACAACAACTGCACGCTCGCTCTCGTCGTATCAGACTCCCCCGTAACGACATCCATTCGAACCATTGCATTCTCGGAACATGTCGAACTATAGTCCAGACACCTGTCCAGAACGTAAGGGAATCGTCTGATGACATTGCGCCCGACCGACAGTTCCACGCTCCTGATCGACGGAAAGCTCGTCCCCGGCAGCGACGGCACGTTCGAGATCCTCGATCCCAGCACCGAAGAGGTCCTCGGCCACGCGGCCGACGGCACCGCCGCCGATCTCGACGCCGCCATCGACGCTGCGCGCCGCGCCTTCGACCACACCGACTGGTCCCGCGACCACGCCTTCCGCGCGCACTGCCTGCGGCAACTTCGCGACGCCATCCGCGGCCACATCGAGGAACTCCGGGAGATCACGATCGCGGAGGTCGGCGCACCCCGGTTCCTGACCTCCGGCGCCCACCTCGAAGGGCCCGTCGACGACCTGCTGTGGTTTGCCGATCTCGCCGAGAACTATTCGTGGAAGAAAGATCTCGGCAACGCCTCTCCCATGGGGATTCCCACCCATCGGTATCTGCTCCGGGAAGCCGTCGGCGTGGTCGGTGCGATCACCCCGTGGAACTTCCCTCACCAGATCAACTTCGCCAAGATCGGGCCCGCACTCGCCGCGGGCAACACCGTGGTGCTCAAGCCCGCCCCCGACACACCGTGGTGCGCAGCGCTGATCGGCAGGATCGCCGCCGAGGAAACCGACATCCCGGCAGGCGTTCTCAACATCGTGACCTCGAGCGACCACCGCATCGGAGCGCTCCTCGCCGAAGACCCGCGGGTGGACCTGATCTCGTTCACCGGGTCCACAGCCACCGGCAAGTCGGTCATGCGGGCCGCGTCGGAGTCACTCAAGAAGGTCTTCCTCGAACTCGGCGGAAAGTCTGCATTCGTCGTACTCGACGACGCTGATCTCCGCGCGGCATGCTCCATGGCGGCGTTCACCGTTTCCACGCACGCCGGGCAGGGTTGCGCGATCACCACGCGCCTCCTGGTGCCACGCGCCCGCTACGACGAGGCCGTCGCGGCCACCGCGAAGACACTGCAGAATCTGCGCCCCGGCGATCCACACGACCCCGGCACCATCTGCGGCCCATTGATTTCGGCGCGGCAGCGCGAACGCGTCGAAGGTTACATCCGCCTCGCTGTGGAGGAGGGCGGCACGATCGTGGTCGGAGGTGGACGACCCGCCGAACACGATCGTGGCTTCTTCGTCGAACCCACCCTGATCTCGGGCCTCGACAACTCTGCGCGCACGGCACAGGAGGAGATCTTCGGACCGGTGCTGGTGATCCTGCCCCACGACGGCGACGACGATGCGATCCGCATCGCCAACGACTCCCCGTACGGGCTCTCCGGCGCGGTGTACGGCACCGACCCCGACCGCATCGACCGGGTGGTCGCGGGAGTCCGCACCGGCACCCTCGGAGTCAACGGCGGCATCTGGTACGCCGCCGACGCACCGTTCGGTGGTTACAAGCAATCCGGGATCGGCCGGGAAATGGGGCTGGCCGGATTCGAGGAATACCTGGAGACCAAGCTCGTCGCAGAACCCGCGAACTGACTTCGTCGCCCACCCGCGACACATCCGAAAGGACCAGCACCATGGCCAGATTCACCGGTCGCACCGCGATCGTCACCGGAGCCGCCCAAGGAATCGGCGAGGCGTACGCACGAGCGCTCGCAGCCGAGGGCGCATGCGTGGTGGTCGCCGATATCGATGCCGAGCTCGGCGAGCAGGTCGCCAAGCAGATCGTCGTCGACGGCGGCGCCGCCACCTTCCTGCCCGTGGACGTCTCCGATCCCGATTCGGCAAAGGAACTCGCCGAGAAAACCGTCGAGACTTTCGGCGGCATCGATCACGTCGTCAACAACGCCGCGATCTACGGAGGAATGAAACTCGACCTCCTACTCACCGTGCCGTGGGACTACTACAAGAAGTTCATGAGCGTCAATCTCGACGGTGCCCTGAACATCACCCGCGCCGTGTGGCCGCACATGACGAGCAACGGCGGGTCGATCGTCAACCAGTCGTCCACCGCCGCGTGGGTGTACTCGGGCTTCTACGGGCTCGCAAAAGTCGGAATCAACGGCCTCACACAGCAACTCGCCGTCGAGCTCGGCGGATCGAACATCCGCATCAACGCTATCGCACCCGGACCCATCGACACTGAAGCCACCCGAACCACCACCCCCTCGAACATGGTCGCCGACATGGTGAAACAGTTGCCGCTCAAGCGGATCGGCACCCCCGACGACCTCGTCGGCATGTGCTTGTTCCTGCTCTCCGACGAAGCAGGCTGGGTCACCGGCCAGATCTTCAACGTCGACGGAGGTCAGGTGATCCGCTCGTGAAGGCTCGAATCGGCTATATCGGTCTCGGCAACATGGGCGCACCGATGGCTCGCCGCCTGCTGGACCACCACGGCAGTGTGACCGTCCTCGATACCAACCCCGATGCGCTCAGTCCCTTCATCGAAGCGGGCGCCCACTCCGTCTCGGACGCAGCAGAACTCGCATCGGTCAGCGACATCGTGTGCGTGACGGTGCTCGACGACGCCCAAGTGCGCGACGTCGTCGCCGGTCCCGGCGGACTGCTGTCCACCGCGACACCGGGCACGGTGATCGCCGTGCACTCGACGATCTCCGACACCACGGCCGTCGACCTGGCCGAACAATGCACCGCACGCGGGGTCGAGTTCGTCGATGCACCGGTCAGCGGCGGCGCGGCGGGCGCGAAGAAAGCCGCTTTGGCCGTCATGGTCGGAGCATCCGACGAGGCTTTCGCGACGATCCAAGAGCCGTTCAGCGCGTTCGCCGCGCTGGTCGTGCATGCCGGCCCGGTCGGTGCGGGTACCCGGATGAAACTTGCCCGGAATCTGCTTCACTTCGTGTCGTTCACCGCCGCGACCGAAGCCCAACGACTCGCCGAAGCCGCCGGAATCGACATCACCGAACTCGGAAAAGTCGTCCGGCACACCGACGCGATCACCGGAGGTGCCGGTTCGATCATGTGGCGCGACAACACCTCCCCGCTCGAACCCGACGATTCCTGGTTTCCGATCTTCTCGCACGTGCGCGCACTGGGCGAGAAGGATCTGGCGCTCGCACTGGCTCTCGGCGACCGACTCGAGGTCGAACTTCCACTCGCGGCACGCGCCCTCGCGGGCCTCGGCCCCGGCCTCGGAGTCGGGATCGGCGACACCGCACGCACCCACAGCATGGAGGAACAGTCGTGACCGACGACAAGCGCGAACGCGGACTCGAGATGATGGGGAAGGTCTACGGATTCGAGTTCCAGGACGGACCGGGCGCCCATTTCGCCGCCACCGCCGATCACCTGTTCGCCGACATCTGGTCGCGACCAGGACTGAGCCTCCGCGACCGACGCCTGCTGCTGCTCGGCGCCCTGGCCGCGCAGGGGCTGAGCGACGTCGCCGAGATCCAGATCGGCGCCGCGCTGCACAACGAAGAACTCGACGAGGAGCAACTGCGGGAGATCGCATTGTTCCTGTCGCACTACGTGGGCTGGCCCCTCGGAACGAAACTGGACAACGCGGTCGGCAGTGCACTGCACGCACGTCGTTCCTCTGCACGCTCATGACAGTGGGCGCGCTCGCCGCTCCCGAGTTTCTCGAACTCGGCTTCTATGCGCTTGCCGGGCACGCTCCCGACCCGCGCGAGTTGCTCCATGAGATCCGCTACGGCGAACAACTCGGTCTCGGCGCGGTATTCCTGTCCGAACGATTCGACGCCAAGGACGCGGGCGTGCTCGCCGGGGCAGTCGCGGCCATCAGCGAATCGATCGGGATAGGTACCGCCGCGACGAACCCCCAGACCCGTCATCCGATGGTGACCGCGACCATGGCCACCACCGCCCACCGGCTCAGTGGAGGCCGCTACGCCCTTGGGCTCGGCCGCGGCTTCGGGGCCCTGTTCGACCTGATGGGTCTGCCGCGAGTGTCGTCGGCACGGCTCGACGACACCGTCGGGCTTCTCCGCACACTGTTCCGCGGCGACGCGGCAGTCGGCCACGACGGTCCCGCAGGCACGTTCCCGTACCTGCGTCGCACCGCCGACGGAACAGATCACATCCCGATTCTCATGGTCGCACTCGGCGACCGATCACTCGAGCTCGCCGGACGCATCGCCGACGGCGTGGTCCTGCACACCTTCTTCTCCGACGCAACGGTGGCGCGGGCCGTGAAGATCGTGCGCGACGCCGCTGCCGGCGCCGGCCGCGACCCCGCCTCCGTCCGAATCTGGTCGGTACTGGCGACCGTCGAAGAGTCCATCCCCGACACCGAACGACGACGCAAACTCGTGGGCAGACTCGCCACCTATCTCCAGGGCTACGGCGACGTGCTGGTCAAGGCCAACGGGTGGTCCCCTTCCGACCTCGAGCGGTTCCGCGCAGACCCGATCGTGCAGCAACACCAGGGCGCATTCGATGCGACCGGCACCGACGAGGTGCTCCGGCACCTGGAGGTGCACTTACCCGAACACTGGCTCGCGGCGTCGGCCACCGGCACATCCCAGCAATGCGCCGAGCGGATCGCCGACCAGTTCGACGCAGGCGCCGACAGCGTGATCCTGCACGGGGCCACTCCCGCAGAGCTGGCTCCGGTTCTCGACGCGTGGCGGCACATCCGCACTCCCCGCCGTTTCGCACATCTGCCCGCAAATCCCGGATGGAGTACTCGGTGAGCAGCACCGTCGTGTCCGATATTGCAGAGCTGACCCCCGAGTGGCTCAGCGCCGCCCTCGACGCCCCCGTACACACCGTCCGCGCGGAGCCCATCGGTACCGGGCAGGTCGGTACGTGCCACCGGCTCGAACTCACCGGCGACGGGGTGCCGGAACGACTCGTCGCCAAGCTTCCCGCAGCCGACACCGGTATGCGCGCGATGCTCGCCGGCGCGTACCGCGGCGAAGTCCGGTTCTACACCGATCTCGCAGCGACCGTCGCCGTCCGGGCTCCCCGATGTCACTTCGCGGCCCTCGGCGACGACGGGAACTTCACGCTCCTGCTCGAGGATCTCGCCCCCGCCCGGCAGGGTGATCAGATCCGCGGATGTACACCGGTAGAAGCACTCGACGCCGTTCGCAATCTCGCCGATCTGCACGCCCCGCGGTGGAACGATGCGGATCTGCTCGGCCTGGAATGGCTCGGACGGCCCGACGAGGCTCAGGCCCGCATGCTCTCGGAGTTGTACGGGCCTGCGGTGGATACCTTCGTCGCGGATCTGGGCGACCTGCTCGACGACAGCGACACCGATACCTTGCGCTCATGTGTCGACGCCACCGAACGGTGGATGACCGCTCGCAGTGAACGTTTCACCGTGCTGCACGGCGACTATCGCCTCGACAACCTCATGTTCCCCGACGACGGTGCTCCCGGTGTGACGGCCGTGGATTGGCAGACGATCACCCTGGGCCTTCCCGCCCGCGACCTCGCGTATTTTCTCGGCACATCGTTGCCTCCCGCCTTGCGTCGCGACCACGAACACCATCTGGTCACCGCGTACCACCGCAGGCTCGTCGAGCAGGGTGTGGAGCGCTTTGCATTCGTCGAGTGCTGGGACGACTACCGGTTCGGTGTACTGCAGGGCCCGCTCATCGCGGTATTCGGATGTGCCTTCGGCACCCGGACCGAGCGGGGAGACCGGATGTTCGCAGCAATGGTGGCGCGTTCGTGTGCAGCGATCCGCGACCTCGACAGCTTCGGCGTCATCGGATGACGGCGGTATCGCACACCGAGCACGCTCGGTAATGTGACGCATCGAACGCTCAGCTCGTCCGACGAACGGAGACCGACCGCGATGACTCGCACCACCCTCCCCCGCGAGGCGATCGAACTCGCAGAAGCAACACCGGGTTTCATGCCCATCGACGAGGGCACGGCGCTGCACGACGCAGCCGTTCGCTATCTCGGCGACGGGGTGGGCGTCGAGATCGGCACCTACTGCGGCCGCTCGACGGTGTATCTGGGCGAAGCTGCGAAGGCGACGGGCGGGTCCATTGTCACCGTCGATCACCACCACGGTTCCGAAGAACACCAGCCGGGTTGGGAGTACCACGATTCGTCGCTGGTCGACCCGCACACCGGCAGGCTGGATACGGTCGGAAAACTTCGGCACACCCTCTCCGACGGAGCCCTCGAGTCGCACGTCGTCGCGATCGTGGGTAGTTCCCCTCAGGTCGCGGCATTCTGGCGCACACCACTTTCCTTCGTCTTCATCGACGGCGGGCACAGCAGCGAAGCAGCGCAGGCGGACTACGCGGGCTGGGCACGGTGGGTGGAACTCGGCGGTGCCCTGATCATCCACGACGTGTTCCCCGACCCTGCCGACGGCGGACGTCCGCCGTACGAAATCTATTGCCGCGCACTCGAAAGCGGGGAGTTCACCGAGGTCTCTGTCGCAGGGTCGTTGCGGGTGCTCGAACGCACCGGGGGCGTCGTCGGGTCGTAGGAGCACTTACAACGCTCCATACGAGCCGGTGCCCCCGGTCGGGCGTCAGACGAATACCTCGCAGCGCTCGGTGCAGTGATCCGGGCCCAACTGCGCCGGGGGCACCGCGGCGTCGCGGAACAGCGCATTTCCTCCGGTCGTCCGCGACAACGCATCTGCCGCGAGGATCACCGCCGCACTCGTCCACGAACTGACCTCGACGGGCCACCGTTTGCCGTCGTCGTAGACGAGTCCCGTCCAGTACGAGCCGTCCGGGTCGCGCAGGTGTTGCATGGCTGCGAACAGCTCGTTCGCTCGCGCGCTGTCGCCGAGAGCATCGAGCGCGAGGACGAGCTCGCACGTTTCGGCACCGGTCACCCACGGTTTGTGGTCGACACAGCGGATCCCGAGTCCGTCCACGACGAAATCGGACCATCTCTCCCGGATGCGCCGATGCGCTTCTGGGCCGCGCAATGCACCGCCGAGTATCGGGTAGTACCAGTCCATCGAATACTCGGGCTTCGGCGTGAACAACTCTGGGTGCCTGCGCAGGGCATGTCCCAATCGATACAGTGCCACTTCCCATTCCGGCTGCGGGTCGTCGACGAGTTCGGCGAGCTGCACACCGCACCGCAAGCTCTGGTGGATGCTGGCGCATCCGGTGAGCAGTGCCTCGTCGACGAGGCCCCCGGATCCTCGCGCCCACGCGATGTGCCCACCGGGAAACTGCATGTCGACGACGTGGTCGAGCGCTGCCCGCACCGTCTGCCACATCCCGGTGGTGAACATCCGGTCGCCGGTGACGAGATGGTGATGCCACACCCCCACGGCGATGTATGCGGTGAAATTGCTGTCGGTATCGGTGTTCTCGATGATCCCGTTGTGGTACTTCACGGGCCACGAGCCATCGGACCGCTGCGTCCTGCGCAGGAAGTCGAAGGCAGCCGACGCTTCGTCGAGCAGTCCGGTGACGGTGAGCGCCATTGCGGATTCGATGTGATCCCACGGATCGGTGTGGCCACCGGGAAACCAGGGAATCGCCCCGGACGGCTCCTGCATACGCGCAATCGCACGCCCCGTCGCCAGGCACTCGTCGCGCGACAGGACGCCGGGCACATGCGGCATCATCTGCCGATGCAGCTCACTGCGGCGCACCGGATGCACCCGGCTTCTCGAGATAGAACACGACGCTCTTTCCGATGACGGGGTCGAGCAGCTTCTCCGCGGTGCGGGTCAACCACGGCCCCTCCATCAGATCCCACACGAGCATCCGGTGATACGCCTTCGTCAGCGGATTGTTCTCGTTGTCGACGCCGACCGCGCACTTGAGCCACCAGTACGGCGAATGCAACGCGTGGGCGTGATCGGTCCCGCGCACCGTCAAACCCGCCGCGGTGAGCTTCGACGCCAGCTCGTCTGCCTTGTAGATGCGCACGTGCCCGCCCTCGACCTCGTGGTAGGCATCCGACAGTGCCCAGCAGATCTTCTCGGGGAACCACCGCGGGACAGTCACCGCTGCAACACCACCGGGCTTGAGAACCCGGACGACCTCTGCGATCGCGCGCTCGTCCTCGGGAACATGTTCGAGCACTTCGGAAATCAGGACCACATCGAAAGTGTCGTCGGCATACGGCAGCGCCAGCGCGTCACCCACCTCGGCGCGGGCGAGAGCGCCCTCGGGAGCCTGACCCTCGAGGTCCATCGCCACGAACATGTCGGCGACCGCCTTCATGTCGTCGGCGCTGCGGTCGAATGCGACGACGTCCGCGCCACGCCGGTACAACTCGAACGAGTGCCTGCCTGCACCGGCACCGATGTCGATCGCGCGGCACCCCGGCCGCACCCCCAGCCGGTCGAAGTCGACGGTCAGCATCAGTCGGTCCTTCCTTCGTGTGCAGCGATCGCGCTCTCGTAGACGGCCGCGGTCTGCGCAGCGACGGCGGCCCAGCTGTACTTCTCTTCGACGCGCGAGCGGGCGGCAGCGCCGAGTCGGGCCCGCCGATCCGGGTCGTCGAACAGCGCCGCGATCGCGGCGGCCAACTGCTCGGCGTCGCCGGGTGGCACGAGCTCGCCTGCATCACCGACCACCTCCGGTATCGCACCCGCGCGACTGGCCACGAGCGGAGTCCCGCATGCCATGGCTTCGACCGCCGGCAGTGAGAAGCCCTCGTACAGCGACGGCACTGCAGCGACCTCCGCCGACGCGAGGAGCTCCGCGAGCGCAGCGTCGTCGATCCCCGACACGGTTCGCACGACATCACCGATGGCGAGGTCGTCGATGAGGCGCTCGGTGGCACCACCGGGGGCGAGCTTGGAGACGAGCACGAGCTCGATCTCACGCTCGGTGTGCAGCTTGGCGACGGCCTCGAGCAGCGTCGGCACCCCCTTGAGGGGGGCGTCCGCGCTGGCCACGCACACGATGCGCCCCGCGACCCTGGGCGTGGACGGCGGCGCGAACAGGTGGGTGTCGACGCCGAGTGGGATCGTGTGGAGGCGGTCCGGCTCGATGTCGAAGGCAGTGCGGATGTCGTCGGCGGAATTCTCTGAGACCGTGAGCAACGTCGGTATCTTCCGGGCGACCCGCCCCTGCATGCGCAGGAATCCGTACCAGCGCCGCAACGTGAGCTTGCGACGCAGTGTGGGGGCCGACGCGAGATCGAGTTCGCGGTCGCGGGTGATCGGATGGTGGATGGTCGCGACCAGCGGTAGATCCTTCGCGATGCGGAGAAGGCCCGAACCGAGTGACTGGTTGTCGTGGACGACGTCGAAATCGGCGACTCGGTCGCGCAGCAGCCGAGCCGCGCGAAGCCCGAAGGTGCGTGGTTCCGGGAATCCGGCGGTCCACATGGTGGCGACTTCGAGAACGTCGATCAGGTCTCGGTACTCGCCGGGTCGCGGCGTGCGGAACGGGTCGTCGTCGCGATAGAGGTCGAGGCTGGGTACCTTCGTCAAAGTCACGGCAGGGTCGAGTTCCGGGTACGGCTGACCCGAGAGCACTTCGACGTCGTGACCTCGGGCTGCGAGCTCCCGACTGAGGTGGCGGACGTAGACACCCTGACCACCACAGTGCGGTTTGCTCCGGTACGACAGCAGAGCTATGCGCACATCAACCCCCGGAATTGTTCGGACACGTGTCCATTCAGTTACGTAGGGCACACACTAGAACATGTTCACCCGGTCGCGGTAACAGGAGTGGTCCGGCCTCGGCAACAGTATCGGACTGCAACGGCATCGGACTGCAACGACGACGAAGGTCCGGTATCTCATCGATACCGGACCTTCGTGTGGAGCGACCCTGACGGGACTCGAACCCGCGACCTCCGCCGTGACAGGGCGGCGCGCTAACCAACTGCGCTACAGGGCCATAGGAGCCCACTGGGCTCTCATAGCGGGACCCACCGCACGCGGTGGGTCCGTCGTATTCATTTGCCTGTATTCATTTGTCGATAGTCGAACTCGACCATCGTTGTGGCCAGGGCCGGGATCGAACCGGCGACCTTCCGCTTTTCAGGCGGACGCTCGTACCAACTGAGCTACCTGGCCGGATGGCACCCGAACCGAATGCCGATCGCATACCTCTGCGACCCTGACGGGACTCGAACCCGCGACCTCCGCCGTGACAGGGCGGCGCGCTAACCAACTGCGCCACAGGGCCTTGCTATTCAATTCTCTGCCAGCGTACTGCACACATCCGGCCGAAACCGAAGTGTACCCCCTACGGGATTCGAACCCGCGCTACCGCCTTGAAAGGGCGGCGTCCTAGGCCGCTAGACGAAGGGGGCCCGACCGGATTCCTCCGGCACGCACCCTCAACGGGATTTTCCGTTCCGCTGGGAGCTTGGACAGCTTATGTCACAGCATTCCTGATTCACAAATCCACAGGTCATGCCACTAATCCGGCGTCTGCGGCCAACCATGCTCGCGCCACCGAGTCAGCCACTGTTCCGAGGCCATCGCTTCGAGAGGAACCTCGAGGCACGCCTCGAATTTGGACTTGACGTCGATCTCCGGGGACGTGAGGTCGGCGAGGTAGCGCTGGCCGGCCAGCGACGACCCGACCGCTTCGATGAACCTGCGGATGTCCACGCCCGGACGGAACAGTCCTTGCTCTTGGGCTTCGATCGCGAGCCGATAGCCCGCCCTGCCCCAGATGTAGCTGCCGCGCAGTTGCGCTTCGCTCATGAACTCGGGTTCGGTGACGAGCCTGAACTCGGCCGCGATCACGTCGTCGTTGCGCAGCGCCTCCCCGAGGTCCGCGACCATTCCGTGCAGACGTTCGAACGGGTCCAGGTCTGCCGCCTCGACCCAGTGCGTCACGATCGTCCGGTAGTGCTCGAGTCCTTCTTCGAGGACCGCGCGGGCGAGTTCGTCCTTGGATGCGAAGTGGAAGTACATCGCGCCCTTGGTGGCGTTCGAATGTTCGAGAATCGAGTTGATCGACGCGGCGCCGTAGCCGCGCTTCGCGAACTCGACGGCAGCCGCCTTGATGATCGCGGAACGCGTACGACGCGCACGTTCCTGTTGACGTGACATGAACGAATCGAGCCCTCCGAATATCCGACCCCCGCAGGAAACTCTAGTCGCGCAGCATCCGAAGCGGCCGGGTGACCTGCTCCGCAGAACGCCGTGAACCACAGAACACACCGAGTGGTATGCTTTCCGCGGCTCGGGTGCGGAAGCAGGGGGTGTGCACCCGAGCCCATCGAAGTATTCGGATTTCGTGTCCGATACGATCTGGCTGCACAGTGTGGTTACACTGTGCGCCCATGCCCCTATAGCTCAGTTGGTAGAGCTACGGACTTTTAATCCGCAGGTCGTAGGTTCGAGCCCTACTGGGGGCACAGAGAACGACCCGGCGTTCCGCAATTACGGACGCCGGGTCGTTTCCGTTCGTGTGGGAGGTCAGCGGCCGGTAGGCCCAGAGGCCGGATCTTCCGGAGGCAGCCCTTCCGCAGCGGGGGCACCGCCCGCCGAATCGGAGTCGCGCCTCTCGGCTTCGGCCGCCTTCCGTTCGAGGTCGGCGCGCGCAGCCCGCAGATCCTTCCCCCGCTTCCGGTATCGAACCACCGCAACGACGAGCATCACGAACACGAGCACACCGATGACGGCCCCCACCAGCGAGGCACCGCGGAATCCGGGTGCGTCGACATCCATGATCCGTTCACCGGCGTGCGCCGCGTTTCCACCGCCGAGTACGACGCTGAGCGTCATCAGGTTAGGTATCGCCACGACGAGTGCGAGGACCGTGAGCGCAATCTGGACACCGCGACCGTACTTCCACCCGCGTACCTGCCAGACCCACACGATCAGGATGAGTGGGATCGCGGTGCACAGGATTCCGAACAGCAGGCCCCACATGATCCCGCGGGAGAATCCGCCTTCGGCAAGTCCCGCGATGCGTTGCGCCCACCATCGGGGTACGAATGCGGCGAGCACGAAGTAAGTGATGACAAGTACGAGCAGGGCCGCGACCACCGTGACGATCTTCTTGAGCCACGGCGGCATTCCCGCTCGCCCGATTTCGGACGATGTCCTGGCGTCAGACATGGGACACAGCGTACGGTTCGCGTCGGCCCAACAGCATCAATTGCTTGCCCTCGCGTTTCCCACCGCGTTTACCGCTCCGTTTTGGATAGTGTGATCACGCGCTAATCGAATCCGGGGTGGGAGGCACATGCGCAGTTTTGTGGATCTGGGCCTGTTCCTGGCTGCAGTGGCATTGGGTATCGGCACCGTCTTGCCCATGGTCGGAGGAGCTCGCTCCACCGAAATCCCCCTCTCTGGACTCCGCGACGGTTTTCCCGGCGGGGATCCCACAAGCCTCGTCGTTGCGGAACTACCGCTGTACGAGTCCCTTGCGATTCCACTCGCGGCGGCATCGGTGCTGCTGTTGATCGCCGCACTGTTCGACTCCGTAATCACCGGCTGGGCAGGCACCGTCCTCGCATTGTCGGTGTGTGTGGCCGCCGCGGTGCGTATCTTCCAGTCGCACGGCGCCTATCTGGCGGAGAACCACAGCACGGCATTGACCAACCAGAACGGATTCGTGCTGCTGGCCAGCGGCACCCTCGTCGGCTTGGTGTGCTGCCTGGTCTCGCTGCGCCCCTCCCGGCAGCGGGCACGCAGCTGACGGCGGCACTGTCGATACGCTCAGCCCACCGGCGTCCATCGGGTGGCGCCCCTGACCAGGCGAGGGTCCATGGCAAGTCTTGACGAACTGATCTCTCAGGTACCGATCGATCAGGTGGCGCAGAAGCTCGGCGTCGACACCGCAACGGCGGAGACCGCTGTCCGCGCGGCCCTCCCGACCCTCGTCGGTGGCCTGGACGCGAACGCGCAGGACGCGGCGGGAGCTGCCTCTCTGATGTCGGCCGTGAACAAGCATTCGGGTTCGACGATCCTCGACAACGGAGTCGACGTCGCGAAGGTCGACACCGCCGACGGCAACAAGATCGTCGCCAACGTGTTCGGCAACAACAAGGACCAGGTCATCAGCACGCTGGGTTCGGTCAACGGTTCCGGAGGCAAAGACCTCATCGCACAACTGCTGCCGATCCTGGCGCCGATCGTCCTGTCCTACATCGCGAAGCAGATCACCGGAGGCTCCGCTTCCACCACGGCCCCCACCACGACGACGGCAAGCGCAGGCAACCAGGGCGTCCTCGGCGATCTGCTCGGCGGACTGTTGAAGAACGCAGCGGGCGGCTCCGGTAACACCGGCGGCGGACTGGGCGACATACTCGGGGGCGTTCTGGGCGGCAATTCCAGCGGCGGACTCGGCGGGCTTCTCGGCGGCCTCCTCGGCGGAGGAAAGCGCTGATCGGCACCATCTGAACTCACGTTCGGACGCGGACCCCGGAACCCACCGGGGCCGCTTCCCGATCCGGGGACTTCAGGCGGTACACAGTAGGGACCCGGTACCGTAGCCACGGACGTTTGTGACGGGGAACATTGTGGATTCCGGTCGGCCGCCCGGTTCGGTGTGCGACGACAGATTCGACGGACACCAACCTACGGTCCCGTAGGCTGGGCCACCGAAACGACATCACACGGACAGGGGTACGAATCAATGACGCGAGTCCTGACTCAACTGGAGCTACTGCGTGAGCTGGAGCCCGTGGCCGAGGCGAACGTCAACCGACACCTCTCGATGACCAAGGATTGGCATCCCCACGACTACGTGCCGTGGGACGAGGGACGTAACTTCGCAGCCATGGGTGGGCACGACTGGGAGCCCGAGCAGTCGAAGCTGGGCGAGGTCGCCAAGGCAGCGATGATCACAAATCTGCTCACCGAAGACAATCTGCCCTCCTACCACCGCGAGATCGCCGTCAACTTCTCACGTGACGGCGCATGGGGCACGTGGGTCGGACGGTGGACCGCAGAGGAGAACCGTCACGGCATCGTGATGCGCGACTACCTCGTCGTCACGCGCGGCGTCGATCCCGTCGCTCTCGAGAACGCCCGCATCGAGCACATGACGAACGGCTTCGCGTCCCCGAGCGAGGACACCGGCCTGTTGCGCTCGGTCGCGTATGTCACCTTTCAGGAGCTTGCAACGCGCGTCTCCCACCGGAACACCGGCCACGCGTGCAACGACCCGATCGCCGACAAGATGCTCCAGCGCATCGCCGCCGACGAGAACCTGCACATGATCTTCTACCGCAACATCTGCGAAGCCGCCCTCGACATCGCGCCGGTCCAGGCCCTCGAAGCGATCACCGAGATCCTGAAGAACTTCCAGATGCCCGGCGCAGGCATGCCCAACTTCCGTCGCAACGGCGTCCTGATGGCCAAGCACGGCATCTACGACCTTCGCCAGCACCTCGACGATGTCGTGATGCCCGTTCTACGCAAGTGGAAGATGTTCGACCGCGACTTCGGTAGCGCCGGCGCACAGACGCTCGACGAACTCGGTACCTTCCTCGAAGACCTCGAGAAGCAGGCCGTGAAGTTCGAGGAGATGCGCGACCGCTCGCTCGCTCGCGAAGCCGCCAAGCGCGAGCGCACCGTCGCCGTCTCCTGATCTGCGCGGGGCCATATCCGGGTCCGACCGATTCGGGCTCCGCCACCACCAGCGGTTATCCTGTGCCCGGCACCGTCCTCGGTGCCGGGCACAGGCGTCCCGCCCACTTTCCGCAGGACCCTGTTCGCATTCCTTTGCACTACAACGCTTTCCCGAGGTTCCCATGTCTGCCCTGAAGATCGGCTCGCTCGAGTTGGACAGCCCCGTCGTGCTGGCTCCGATGGCCGGGGTGACGAACGTCGCATTTCGCACCCTGTGCCGCGACCTCGAGCTCGAGCGCGCAGGCAGCACATCGGGCTTGTACGTGTGCGAGATGGTCACCGCGCGGGCCCTCGTCGAACGTCACCCGGTCACGATGCACATGACCACCTTCGGCCCCACCGAGACACCCCGCTCACTGCAGCTGTACACGGTCGATCCCGACACGACGTACGCCGCGGCGAAGATGATCGTCGACGAGAACCTCGCCGACCATATCGACATGAACTTCGGGTGCCCCGTTCCCAAGGTCACCCGTAAGGGCGGCGGTTCGGCACTGCCCTACAAGCGTCGCCTGTTCGGACAGATCGTCGCGGCCGCAGTGCGCGCCACCGAAGGCACGAACATCCCGGTCACGGTCAAGTTCCGGGTCGGCATCGACGACGAGCACCACACCCACCTCGACGCGGGGCGGATCGCCGCTGCCGAGGGGGCTGCTGCCGTGGCACTGCACGCCCGCACTGCTGCGCAGCGTTACTCGGGCACCGCGGATTGGAACGAGATCGCCCGCCTGAAAGACCACGTCACAGACGTGCCCGTCCTGGGAAACGGCGACATCTTCGATGCCGAGGACGCCGAGAAGATGATGGCTCAGACCGGATGCGACGGAGTCGTCGTCGGACGAGGATGCCTGGGACGCCCCTGGTTGTTCGCCGAATTGAGCGCGGCGTTGAACGGCCGGGAGATCGCCACCCCGCCGACGCTGGGCGAGGTCACGGTGATCATGCGCCGCCACGCCACACTGCTCGCCGACCACCACGGCGAGGACAAGGGCATGCGCGAGATCCGCAAGCACATCGCCTGGTATCTGCGGGGCTTCCCCGCAGGTTCGGAAGTGCGGAGCAGCCTTGCACGGGTGTCGTCGCTGGGTGAGTTCGACGACCTTCTCGGGCAGCTCGATCCCATGGTCCCGTTCCCTGCCGACGCCGAAGGGCCCCGCGGCCGCCAGGGCTCTCCCAGTGCCGTGGCGCTGCCGGACGGATGGCTCGACGACCCCGATGACACACTCGTCCCGGTGGGCGCCGACATCATGCATTCCGGTGGCTGACCTGCACTGATTCACCTTACTGTCGAGACAAAGCTCGTAGGTCTCGGTGGACCGCCCTGCAATCAGTATCATTGCGGAGTCGCCCGGACCGAGGGCGAACACGACAAGTGCGGGAACGCGACGCGGAGAGGTCAGGACATCGGTGGGTGAGGAGCACGATCCGGGTTCGCCCGACAGTCGTGCGCCGTGGGAGCGACCGATCGCCGACACCTCCTATCACGACTCGCACTCCGACCGAATCCACCGGGGCCGGCCCGACGATGCAGGAACGGACAGCGCCCGGTCGAAAAGTGGACGGTCGGAAAGTGGACGTAGCGCCAGTGGCCGCTCCGGTGGCCGCCGCGAGACCGGACGCAGCAGACGCGACGACCCGGCTGACAAGTCGAAGCAGCTCACCGTCGCGGAGCTGATGAACAAGGTGGACCGAGAGAAGAACTCGCCCCCTTCTCCCACGGCATCGCCCCCGCCGGCATCGCCCCCGTCCGCAGCACCCCCCGCTCCGGCAGCACCCCCCGCTCCCGCAGCACCACGACCTCCCGCACCGAAGCCTCCCGCGACACCCCGCGCGCCCGATACTCCTTCCCCACCTCGAACGCCGCAGGCCCCACCGCGGACGCCGCAGCCTCCGCGCGCGTCCCAGCCCCCGCGGCCTCCGCAGCCCCGAAAATCTCCTGAAGCGCCGGTACCTCCGCAGGCACCCCCGCCGCGGCCGAGTGCGCCTCCTCGAACCGCGTCAGCGGCGCTGCCTCCCCCGAAACCACCCACTGCTGCTCCCCGTGAGCGCGTCCCCACACGCGCGACCCCGGCCGACAACGCCCTCACCCGATCGGTCGCCCCGGTCTCTGCCGCGGCCCCGCCGCCACCGGAAACCGGGCCCGACGACCTCGACGACGATGTCGCACCCGAGCCCACGGCCACACCGCAGGCGGTGGGCAGCAACGGGCTGAGCCGGCTGTCGCTGAGCAAGAAACGCAAGCAGAGAAAGTTGCGGCTCGCTGCACGTGTCACGGTGTCGCTCGTATCGGTCCTCGCCCTCCTCGGTACGGGGTCGGTCTGGAGTTACCTCCGCGCGACGGAGGCGGGGTTCTCCCAGATCGCTGCCCTCGACACCGAGTCCGAGGACATCGTCGATCCCATCGGACAGACCGGCGACGAGACCTATCTCATCGTCGGTACCGATTCGCGTGCAGGGGCCAGCGGTGAGGTGGGTGCCGGAGGCCTCGAGGACGCCGAGGGTTCTCGCGCCGACGTCGCGATCCTCGTCAACATCCCCGCCGATCGCAGTCGTGTGGTCGCGGTGTCGTTCCCCCGCGACCTCGATGTGGAGCGTCCGGTGTGTCTCGCATGGGACAGCGACTCCGGCGACTACAGCTCCGAGGTCTATCCCGCGGCGGACGGCGACAAGCTCAACGCGGTGTACGCACTCGGAGGGCCGAAGTGCCTGGTCAAGACGATCCAGAAAATGTCGGGTCTGAAGATCGGCCACTTCGTCGGTATCGATTTCGCCGGTTTCGAATCGATGGTCGACGAGGTCGGTGGCGTCCAGGTCTGCACTCCGACTCCGTTGGTCGACGGTGAGCTCGGCACGATCATCGACACGGCGGGCACTCATCTTCTCGACGGTCGTCGGGCGCTCGACTACGTTCGGGCGCGAAAGGTCGAATCCGAGATCAACAGCGACTATTCGCGGATCAACCGCCAGCAGAAGTTCCTGTCGTCGCTGCTGCGGTCCGCGTTGTCGAACAAGGTTCTGCTCGACCCCGGGAAGCTGAACGGGCTCATCGGTGCCTTCACTCGCGCTACGTTCGTCGAGAATGTCAACGCCGATTCGCTGGTGAAGCTCGGCCGATCGCTGCAGAATGTCGATGCCGGTGCCGTGACGTTCCTGACTGTGCCCACCGCAGGCACCACCGACTGGGGCAACGAGATTCCCCGGCTCGACGACATCAAAGCGATCTTCACCGCGATCATCGACGATCAGCCTCTCCCCGGAGAGAAGCGCGACGCACCCCCGGCCGAGGCTGCGGCTGCGGAGGCTCCGGTGATGGCCCCCTCACTCTCCGCTGTCGATCCATCGTGGGTGTCGGTGCAGGTATCGAATGCGTCGGACATGTCCGGTCTCGCGGCCGGCGTCGCGGACGAGCTCGCCGCATACGGATTCCCCATCTATCACACGGGCAACTACACGGGCACCAGCACGCACACCGTTGTACGGTTCGCCCCCGGGATGGAAGCCGCGGCAATGACGGTCGCCTCGGCGTTCCCCGGCACGGTGCTGCAGCGGGCGTCGGATTCCACTCTCGGGAATGTGGTCGAGGTCGTCCTCGGAGCCGATTACAACGGCGTCGTCGCCTCTCCCACTCCGCCCGGAAACCCGCTCGAACCGGTCTCGATCGAAGAGGCCCACGACGAGGGGGCCGTACAGCTTCCCGCCGACCTGACCGTAACCAATGCCGGTGCCGATCCCTGCAGCTGAGAGCGCTGAACTTCCGGTCATCGTTTACCTCCGGTTCACTCTGTGATCGTGATACGTACCGCTGGAGCCCGTATGGTGTGACGTTATGCGCGTCGCTTACAACGAACAGATGGATGAACTCACCGGGCTACTCGGCGAAATGGCCGGGCTCGCCGGAACGGCGATGGAACGGGCCACCCAAGCCCTCCTCCAGGCCGACCTCCCCCTCGCGGAGATGGTGATCGAAGAGCACGACAAGATCACCGAACTCGGTGCCGTGTGCGAAGAGAAGGGTTTCGCGCTTCTCGCGCTCCAGGGCCCCGTCGCGGGCGACCTGCGCGCAGTGGTCAGCGGCATCCAGATCGTCGCGGACATCGATCGGATGGGTGCGTTGGCCCTGCACATCGCGAAGGCCACGCGTCGGCGTCACCCCAACCACGTGCTTCCCGATGAGGTCAGCGGTTACTTCGCGGAGATGGGCCGGATCGCCGTGTCCCTCGGCGTCGCCACCCGCGAGATCCTCGAGACTCGCGACCCCGAGCGTGCAGCACGCCTCCATGAGGAGGACGAGGCGATGGACGATCTCCACCGTCACCTGTTCAGCGTGCTCATGGACCGTGAGTGGAAGCACGGGGTGGCCGCAGCCGTCGACGTCACTCTCCTCGGCCGCTTCTACGAGCGTTTCGCCGACCACGCCGTCGAGGTGGGTCGCCGCGTGATCTTCCTCGTGACGGGCAAGCTGCCCACCCTCGAGGACTTCAACGCGATGCAGCAGCGGGTAGACAAGCTCACGGTGTACCCGGAAGCCTGAGTTCGCCTACGTCGCACGCGCAGAGCCCCGACCGGACGATCCGGTCGGGGCTCTCCTATTCGTATCCGTAGCCGAGCAACCGGGTGACTTCCCGGGATGACAACTCAGCCGAAGCGACCCGAGATGTAGTCCTCGGTGGCCTTCTGCGTCGGATTCGAGAAGATCTTCTCGGTGTCGTCGATCTCGATGAGCTTGCCGGGCCTGCCGGTGGCCTCGAGATTGAAGAACGCGGTCTGGTCACTCACGCGGGCTGCCTGCTGCATGTTGTGCGTGACGATGACGATCGTGAAATCCTGCTTCAGCTCCGTGATCAGATCTTCGATCGCGAGCGTGGAGATCGGGTCGAGAGCGGAGCACGGCTCGTCCATGAGCAACACATCGGGCTGCACTGCGATCGCACGGGCGATGCACAGGCGCTGCTGCTGACCACCGGACAAACCTCCACCGGGCTTGTCGAGGCGATCCTTGACCTCTGTCCACAGGTTTGCGCCGCGCAACGATTGCTCGGCGATCTCGTCGAGCTTCTTCTTGTCGCGCATGCCCTGGAGCTTCAGTCCCGCCACGACGTTGTCGCGAATGGACATCGTCGGGAAGGGGTTCGGCCGCTGGAACACCATGCCGATGGTCTTGCGGACGCCCACGGGATCGATGGCCGCGTCGTAGATGTCCTCGCCGTCGAGGAGCACCGACCCTTCGACGTAAGCGCCGGGGGTGACCTCGTGCATGCGGTTGAGAGAGCGGAGCACGGTGGACTTGCCGCAACCGGACGGGCCGATGAACGCGGTGACGTTGCGAGGCGGTACCGCCAGCGTCACGTCGGATACCGCGTGGAACTTCCCGTAGTAGATGTTGACGTCCTTGAGGTCCAGACGCTTGGCCATTACCGGCTCCCTACTGATCGAAAACGAAGTGTGTGGTCATCGGCGGATCGCCTACTTGGAGCCGACCTGCGACAGGCGGCCGATCAGCTTGGCTCCGATGTTGAGGATCGCGATGATGAGGATCAAGGTGAGTGCCGCGCCCCAGATGCGCATCGAGCCCGCTTCGGTGGGATTGTTCATCTCGGCGACCATCAGGCCCGGCAGGGTGGCCATCTCGCCACCGAACAGGTTGAAGTTGATGAACGGTGCGTAGCCCACGAGGATCAGCAGCGGTGCGGTCTCACCCATCACTCGCGCAAGCGCGAGCATGATGCCGGTGATGATGCCTGCGAGCGAGGTCGGAAGCACGATCCGGGCGATCGTCTTCCACTTCGGAACGCCGAGCGCGTACGACGCTTCTCGCAGGTCCTGGGGAACGATCCGCAACATTTCCTCGGTGCTGCGCACCACGACCGGCACCATGAGGAGCACCAGCGACAGCGACACAGCGAACGCCGACTTGGGGAACCCGAACGTCGCGACCCACAGGGCGTAGATGAACAGTGCGGCGACGATGGACGGAACGCCACTGAGGATGTCGACCATGAACGTCGTGATGCGGCCGAGCTTCGACTTACCGGCGTATTCGACGAGGTAGATGGCGACGAACACCCCGAGCGGAATCGAGATGACTGCGCACACCAATCCTTGCAGCAGGGTGCCGACGATCGCGTGGTAGACACCGCCGCCCATGGACGAGGCGGTCAGTCCGCTCAGCGAATGGGTGAACCATGTGGACGAGAGCAGCGCAGGCATGCCCTTGGAGATCACGGTGATGAGGACCCATGCCAGCGGCACGAGAGCGACGAGCACCGAGAGGGTGACCAGCACCGTGGCCGCGACGTCCTTGGCACGACGAGCACCGCTGACCCGTTGGAACGTGGGTTTCTTGACAGGCGATGTGAGGGTTGTCGTCGTCATGGCTCAGTCCTTCTTTCCAGCGACGATCATGCGGGCTGCGGCGTTGACGACGAAGGTCAGGATGAACAGCACCAGGCCTGCCGCGATGTAGGCACCTGCCTGAATGTTGTTGTTGAACTCGGCGTAACCCAGGGCGATCTTCGATGCGATGGTGGCGCCGCCGTCGAACAGCGACCAGGAGAATGCTTCCGACGTGGTTCGCAGGATCAAGTAGAGGGCCATGGTCTCGCCGAGTGCACGTCCGAGACCGAGCATGGAACCGCTGACGTAGCCGGACTTGCCGAACGGGATGACCGTGGTCTTCACGACCTCCCAGCGGGTCGCGCCGAGTGCGAGCGCAGCCTCGATGTGAGCGGTGGGGGTCTGGACGAACACCTCACGGCTGACCGCGGCGATGGTGGGCAGGATCATCACTGCGAGCACGATGCCCGCGGTGAAGATCGTGCCACCCCCGATGATCGAGCCGCTGCCCGTCGCGAACAACGGGAACCAGCTGAGATTGGTGTTGAGGAACTCCGCGACGGGACGCAGGAACGGCGCGAGGATCAGCATCCCCCACAGGCCGTAGACGATCGACGGCACCGCGGCGAGCAGGTCGATCACGTACGCGAGCGTCTTCTTGATCTTCTCGGGGCAATACGAGGACAGGAAGATCGCGATACCGAGCGCCACAGGCATCGCGAGGACCAGTGCGAACAGCGACACGAGGACGGTCACCTGGAACAGGTCGAGGACACCGAAGGCCATCGCCTCGATGTCCTGCGTGATCCACTCGCGGCTGGTGAGAAAGTTGACGGTGTTGCGCTGCAATGCCGGAACGGCGCGCCACACGAGGAACACCGCGATCGCGGCGATGATCACCGAGACCAGGACAGCGGACCCGGAAGCCAGCGAACTGAAGATCCGGTCGCCTGGGCGAACGACGGACTTCTTCTTGGTCTGTGGGGAAGTAATCTTGGCCTCCGGTGTACTGCCGTGCGGACCGCCCGGTCCTGACCCGGTCGGGTCAGGACCGGCGGCGCGAGTAGCCGAGGAGCTCGGCGCGTCACTCATGTGAACTCGCAATCTATCTTGTCGTGGATCTCAGGAACGGGCGGTCCGTCGGTGCAGACGATCAGGCTGTGCAGACGATCAGGCTGTGCAGACGCTCAAGCGATGGCGTCGATCGACTCGGTCAGCTTCGACTTGAAGGCATCCGGAAGCGGAACGTAGCCGACCTCGTCGAGACCCTCCTGGCCTTCGTTCGCCGCACTGGTCAGGAACGACTTGACCGCCGCCGTGGTGTCGGCGTCGTATCCGCCCGAGCACACGATCTGGTAGGTGGCGAGCACCAGTGGGTACGCACCTTCGGTGCTGGTACCGAAGATCGACGACAGGTCGAGGGTCAGGTCGCCGCCACCGGCGCTGGCGAACTCGGCGCCGTCGATGGCTGCAGCCGCAGTCTCGGCGGTCAGCTCGACCGGGCCGCTACCGGTGTCGATCGCAGCGATGCCGAGACCACTCTGCTCGGCAAACGACTGCTCGACGTAGGTGATCGAGCCCGGTGCACCCGAAACAGCCTGCGCGACACCCGCAGAGCCCTTCGCGCCCTCACCGATACCGCCGGTGAAGTCGGAACCGGCACCGGTGGTCCATGCACCGTTGGAAGCGGCCTCGAGGTACTGCTGGAAGTTGTCGGTGGTACCGGACGAATCCGAACGGACGATTGCGGTGATCGGGGTATCCGGCAGCTCGACACCCTCGTTGAGCGCGGCGATCGCCGGGTCGTTCCACGTGGTGATCTGGCCGTTGAAGATCTTGGCGGCGGTCTCACCGTTGAGGACGAGGTTGTCGACGCCCTCGAGGTTGTAGGCGAGCGCCACCGGACCGAACACGAGCGGCAGGTTCCATGCCGGGTTGCCTGCACAACGCTCGGCGGCCAGCGCGGCCTGCTCACCCTCGATCGCGGAGTCGGAGCCTGCGAAATCGATCTGGCTCGCGATGAACTGCGTGCGGCCGTCACCGGACCCCGACGGGTTGTAGGCCACGTTGACCGTGGAGCCCTTCTCGTTGCAGACGGCGATGTAGGTCGAGACGAAGTTGTCCATCGCGTTCTTCTGCGCTGACGACCCCGCGCCGGAGAGGTTCGCCTTGCCCTCGCAGGTCGCGCCCGACGCGTCTGCGTCGACCTCGACGGAACCCGCATTGTTGTCGCTACCGCAAGCGGAGAGCGTGAGGGCGCCGGCCGCAAACAGTCCGAGCAGAGCACCATTGCGCTTCAGGTTCACCTGTACTCCTTCAGGAATATCGCTTCCGCCACACAAGGCTGGGTGGCGACTTCGAGGCGCGGGAGGACCCCTGCGCCGAGTCGACAACGTCCGACCCGTATGCAGAAGGTAGGCGGATCCGGTGGACGGATACTCTCTCGGCGGTTAACAGGAGATGAACACGCCGGATACAGGCGCTAGTGGTGTTGCGACAATCACTCGAACTTCACCGGACAACCACGTGTCGTCGGGAGATGTTCACTTCTCGTATGCGACATCCACGTGGAACCGCTCGAATCCGAGCTTGCCGTAGGTGTTGAGCGCGGCCGTGTTGTCGCCCTCCACGTAGAGCAGGACCGTGGGCAGTCCGCGCTCACGCAGATGATGCAGACCGGCAAGAGTGAGGAGACGGCCGAGACCCCGGCCCTGTGCCGCCGGATCGATACCGACCACGTAGACCTCACCGAGCGACGGTTCCGTCGGCCCTCCCGGATGCACCTTCGTCCAGTGGAACCCCAGGAGGCGATCAGGATCGGCGACGTCGAATGCGAGGAACAACCCCTCCGGGTCGAACCACGACTCGGCACGACGGTCGGCAACGTCGCTCGCCGACATTCGTCCCTGCTCGGGATGCCATTCGAAGGCGGACGCGTTGACCCGGAGGAATTCCGGATCATCGGACGGTCCTCGATATGTGCGCAGCTCGATCGAATCGGGCACCTCGATTTCGGGGAGCGCAAGATCGAGCGACCGACGCAGCTGAAGTAGTTCGCGCACGCCCGTCAGGTGGAGTTTCGCGGCGACAGCGCGCGCGGCGGGAAGGTCTCCGTGCGCCCACACGCGAGTCTCGGGTCCGCCCTCGGTCAGCGCTGCGCCGACGAGCTCGCTACCGAGACCGCGACCTCGATGCGCCGGATCGACGACCACCTCGGACATCGACGGATGCTCGCCGTGCGCAGGCGTGAGGTTCGCGTACCCGGCGACCGCACCGTCCACGACGGCGACCAGGTGGCGCGCATCGGTGTCGCGGGTCAAGGAATGGACTGCCTGCTCCGACACCGGAGCGGTTCCGTCCTGCGCGGTCGCGCGGTCGACAAGGGCTTGAACCCCGGCGGCGTGCTCCGCGGTCGGACGCTCGACGAACCACTGCTGCTGCGATCGGAGCTCATTGTTCTCGTGGGGCCCGGGCTTCATGCACCCGAGGGTAGCCACTACTCGACGTACTCGTCCTCGGAGGCCGCGACCGTGTGGCCGCCTTTGGTGCGGCTGCTCGGCCGGACCGCCTTGTAGCCGACATTGCGGACGGTACCGATGAGGGCTTCGTGTTCGGGGCCGAGCTTGGCGCGGAGTCGTCGCACGTGCACGTCGACCGTGCGGGTGCCGCCGAAGAAGTCGTAACCCCACACTTCCTGCAGCAACTGCGCGCGGGTGAAGACCCGGCCGGCGTGCTGGGCGAGGTATTTGAGGAGTTCGAATTCCTTGTACGTGAGGTCGAGCGGTTTTCCGCGCAACCTCGCTGTGTACGTGTCCTCGTCGATGGTGAGCTCGCCGAGAGTGATTCGGCCGGACGCCTCGGTACCGACCGCATTACCGGACCGCGATAGAAGCAGTCGCAACCGGGCGTCGAGTTCTGCTGGTCCGGTGCCGGTGAGCAGGATGTCGTCGAGCGACCACTCGGGATTGACCGCGACAAGCCCGCCTTCGGTGAGGACAGCGACCACGGGGATGGCCGATCCGACTCCCCCCAGCAGGCGACACAGTCCGCGCGCTGCGGCGAGATCGGTCCGGGCGTCGACGATCGCGATATCGGCGGTTGCGGCTTCGAGCAACGACGACACTTCGGTCGGGACAGGCCTCACCGAATGTGCCAACAGCGACAGTGACGGCAACACCGCATCCGGATTCGGATCGGAGGTCAGAAGGAGAAGCTCCACCGGGCCTCCGTTTCTTCGCACTGCCTGGGCAGTTCGTTCTGGATGAACGACGTGCTACAGATTAGCCCCCCATTTGTTACCGCCGTGTTAGCTGGCGAGAAGCTCTCTCGGTACGTTCCGTCACAATGGTCTGCGTGCGCAAACTCATTTACGGCCTCGTCGTCCTCGTCGGCCTCGCTCTGCTCGCCGATTTCGGGGCGGCGGCCTGGTCCGAGTACCGCCTGTCACGCGCGCTGCGTGAGGGTGGGGCGCTCGAGTCCGATCCCGCAGTGACGATCCACGGGTTTCCGTTTCTGCTGCAGGCACGCAACGGGCACTACGAGAACGTCGAGATCACCGCGGACCGGGTTCCCACCGAGACGCTCGGCGACATCACGGTCGAAGCGAACCTGGTGGGTGCCCACGCGGAGGCGTCGAATCTCCTCGACGGATCGATCCGGTCGGTGCCGGTCGATCTGCTCTACGGACGCGTCATGATCGACGCCACCGAACTCGGTCAGGCACTCGACATCCCCGATCTGCAGGTGTCCGCGCCACCGGACAGCAAGTCCGACGGCACGGGCGGGTCGGGCGGGTCCGGCCCCACCACCGCCGGCGGTGTCGTGCTCACCGGCACCGTGCCCGTAGGCCCGCTCTCGACGCAGGTCAGTGTCCAGGCCGACCTCGTGCTGGACGGTGACCAGGTGCAGATCATCGCGTCCGACCTGTACTTCGGCCCTGAAGGACATACCGACTTCTCGGTCCCCGAACCGTTGAAGCCTCTGGTGCTGGGACTGTTCACCACCACGATCGCGCCGCAGGATCTACCGTTCGGTGTCTATCCCACGTCGGTGGAGGCGCGCGGCTCGAGGATCGTCATCGAGGGCGAAGCGCACAACGTGACGATCGACCTCGCGGACGTGCAGCGTCCCTCATGATCCCGCTCGTCGTCCTCGCCGTCGTGGTCGTCGCGACGTGCGTCGCGGGTGTGGTGATGCGCGCGCACTCGGGTCGGCTGAAGGAACGTCGGGCCACCGGCATATCGGCCGTCGACCCTGAACTCGGCGGGGTCGGCGTCGGTGACGGTGTGCCGGTGATCCTGCATTTCTCGGCGCCCTGGTGCGGGCCGTGTGCCGCCGTACGCCGGGTGGTGGCAGGGGTGGTCGAGAACAGCGGCGACACCGAGGTGACTGCGCGCGACATCGAGCTCGACTTCGATGAAAATTCTTCCCTGGCCACGCAACTCGGAGTACTCTCACTTCCCACGACGTTCGTGTTCGACGGCGGCGGACACCAGCGGTTCAGGGTCTCCGGGGTTCCCAGCGCGACCGACCTGCGGCACGCGCTGGCCTCGCTGTAGAAATCCGGCGGGCACCTGGCCCTTCCCTGTGCCGAATTCTCGGTTAGACTCCGACTCGTGCAACACCGCCAAGAGCTGCTGCTCACCCGACGCCGCGCAGTCGATCTGTGCCGCCTCGGCGGCTGTTGTTGTACCTGCTGCTGATCACAGCGCGGGCGCATCCTGTCCCCGGCTTGCCGGTACGGCATTGCGCCACCCTCGCCGATGTGATCAACCCGCGGTGACCTACCGCAATTCGACTCGCCCCAGCGATATCGATCCAGCAGGAGCACACTCATGTCCACTTCATCACCCGCACATGTCGATGTCCGCGGCCCACGGTTCGCCGCCTGGCTCACCACCGCGGTGCTCGCGGCGGTACTCGTCATCGCTTCGTTCTCGCCCACGGCAGCAGGCATCGTTCTGGCAGCGCAGACCCTCGCGTTCGCCTTCGGTGCGGTACTCGGTCCGCGGCGCAGCCCGTACGGCGCGTTCTTCGCCACCGTCGTCGCACCCCGCCTGACATCCCCCACCGAAACCGAACCTGCTGCGCCCTT
Source organism: Rhodococcus sp. NPDC060086 (assembly GCF_042730275.1). NCBI lineage: Bacteria > Bacillati > Actinomycetota > Actinomycetes > Mycobacteriales > Nocardiaceae > Rhodococcus > Rhodococcus sp. NPDC060086. The sequence continues at coordinate 14,787 of NZ_JBHWWZ010000041.1, read as the reverse complement.
ACGGTTCGCGCAGGCCGTCGGTTTCGTCTTCGCCCTCATCGGCGCCGTCGCATTGCTCACCGGCGCCGTCACCCTCGGCCTCGTCGCCGCAGGATTCGCGCTGTTCGCAGCCCTGCTGAACGCCGCATTCGGAGTGTGTCTCGGCTGCCTCATGTACCCGCTGATCGTCCGGCTGCGGCCGGAACCGACCTGAGTTCGACATCTACCTTCTTCAGCTTCTTCAGTGTCACCACCGAAAGGAAAAACCATGGCTCGCTCCGATGTTCTGGTCTCCGCCGATTGGGCTGAGCAGAACCTGCAAGCGCCGAAGACCGTCTTCATCGAGGTCGACGAAGACACCTCCGCCTACGAGGGCGGCCACATCGAGGGCGCGATTCGACTCGACTGGCGCAAGGATCTGCAGGACGCGGTCCGTCGCGATTTCCTGAACCAGGAGCAGTTCTCCGCTCTGCTGTCGGCCAAGGGTGTCGCGAACGACGACACCGTCGTGCTGTACGGCGGCAACAACAACTGGTTCGCCGCGTACGCGTACTGGTACTTCAAGCTGTACGGCCACCAGGACGTCAAGCTCATCGACGGCGGTCGCAAGAAGTGGGAGCTCGACGGCCGTCCGCTGTCGAAGGACGAGGTGACCCGTCCGGCCACCGAGTACAAGGCCGCCGCGCCCGACACGTCGATCCGCGCGTTCCGCGACGAGGTCATCGACGCCATCGGCAGCAAGAACCTCGTCGATGTGCGTTCGCCCGATGAGTTCTCCGGCAAGATCCTCGCTCCCGCGCACCTTCCGCAGGAGCAGGCGCAGCAGCGTGGACATGTTCCCAGCGCGATCAACATCCCGTGGAGCACCACCGCCAACGAGGACGGCACCTTCAAGTCCGACGAGGAACTCACCGCTCTGTACGTGGAGAAGGGCTTCGACGACGGCAAGGAAACCATCGCCTACTGCCGTATCGGCGAGCGTTCGAGCCACACCTGGTTCGTGCTGCAGGAGATCCTCGGCAAGCAGAATGTCAAGAACTACGACGGCAGCTGGGTCGAGTACGGCTCGCTCGTCGGCGCACCGATCGAATTGGGAGCATAAGAGATATGTGTGGAGCACCCGTCCAGTCCCAGACCCTGCCGTCGAACGTCGACACCGAGAAGGAAACGGTCATCACCGGCCGTGTTCTCGCAGCCGACGGACAGCCCGTCGGCGGCGCCTTCGTGCGTCTGCTCGACAGCACCGATGAGTTCACCGCCGAGGTCGTCGCGTCGGCGACCGGCGACTTCCGGTTCTTCGCCGCCCCCGGCGACTGGAAGATCCGTGCGCTGTCCAGCACGGGCAACGGCACCGCAACCGTGAACCCGACTGCCGCCGGCGTGCACAACGTCGACGTGACCGTCGCGAAGTAAGCAGACCGGCAGGTCGCCTTACGGCTTCCGGGCCCCGCTCCGACGCAGGAGCGGGGCCCTTCGCGTTCCACCCGGCCGAGTCGTGCCCGTCGACGCCGAGGGGCTAATATGTGCCCGTGGTCATTTTCTTCGAAGTTCTCCTGGTCCTGGCAGCGCTGCTCATCATCTGGTTCACGCTGTACACGATCTACCGCCTGGTCACACAAGACTGATGTCGGCCGACGATCCTCGCCGCAGCGGTAACGACGCGATCGCCGAGGCGGAGAAACGCGCCGCGGCCACCGCTGAGCGCAACATTCCTGTGCTGCCCGGCCTGCCCGGCCCGGAAGATACCGCGAATCTGAGGCTCGGCCCCGACCTGAACCCGGCGATGCTGGCATTGCTGCCACTGGTCGGTGTGTGGCGCGGGGAAGGCGAAGGACACGATCCCGAGACCGGCGATTACCGCTTCGGTCAACAGATCGTCGTCTCGCACAGCGGATCCGACTACCTCGCATGGGAAGCACGCTCGTGGCGCCTCGACGAGGCAGACGAGTTCAGTGCACCCGATCGCCGCGAAAGTGGATTCTGGCGTGTGTCGGGCACCGACGCCGCAGGCAGCGAGGATCCCGAGACCGTCGAACTGCTGCTCACCCACAGCTCCGGTGTCGTCGAGCTGTACTACGGAACGGCCCTGACCCAGTCGTCGTGGGAACTCGCGACGGACGTGGTGATTCGCACGAAGTCCGGCGAGGCCGTCGGCGGCGCCAAGCGGCTCTACGGCATCGTCGAAGGCGGCGACCTCGCCTACGTCGAAGAACGCGTCATCGCCGATGGAGACCTGACCCCGCGCATGTCGGCACGGTTGTCGCGCTACATCGGCTGATCTTCCTCATCGCTCGGGCCGAATCACTTCGACTCGGCAGTGGCGGTGTCCGATTCGGGGCTGTCCTCGCCCGACCCGGCCTCACCCGACCCGGCCTCACCCGACTCGCCCTCCGGGATTGCGTGCGTGACCACCACGACCTCCGGCGCGGGTAGCTCGTCGGCCGCAGCGAGTGCCTCGGGTGTATGCACCTGGGGCCACTGACGGGTCACCGGCTCCGGACGCTCACCGAGATCCTCGCGGATTCCCCGCACCAGGCTGTACATCATCACCCAGCCCATCACGAAGAACGGCAACCCGACCACCGTGATGACCTGTTGCAGCGCATCGAGGCCGTCCTTTCCGGTGGCGACGAGCATGGTGGCCGCGACAACGCCCATGAGGACAGCCCAGAACAGGCGCTGATGAATGGGTGCCTTCTCCTCGTGACCGGATGCCATCATGTCGAGCACCATCGCCGTCGAATCGACCGAGGTGACGAAGAAGATCACCACAAGCACGATGGCGATGAACGACACCACCGCGGCGAACGGGAAATTGCCGAGGAATTCGAAGAGCGCACCGGGTATGTCACCATCGCCGACGACGCGGTCCACCAGTCCGCCGTCGCCATTGAGTTCGATGTCGAAGGCGCCCATGCCGAAGATGCTGAACCAGATCACCGAGAACAGCACGGGAAGTCCGAGCACACCGCCGACGAATTCGCGGACTGTGCGGCCGCGGGAGATACGGGCGATGAAGATGCCGACGAACGGCGACCAGGTGATCGTCCACGCCCAGTAGAACACTGTCCACGTGTTCTGCCAGCCGGAGTTCGCGAAGGTGTCGTTCCAGAATGCGAGTCGCGGCAGGGCTTCCGCATAGATGCCGACCGATTCGATCATGCCCTTGAGCAGAAACAGGCTCGGGCCGGTGACCAGCACGAACACCAGAAGACCTACGGCCATACCGATATTGAGATTCGACAATCGCTTGATGCCCTTGTCGAGACCGAGTGCTACCGAGACGCCCGCCATCACCGTGACGATCGCGATCAGCGCGATCTGCAGGATCCCGGACTCTTCGATGTCGAACAGCTGCGCGAGGCCTGCGTTGATCTGCAGGGTTCCCAGACCCACGGATGTCGCGACACCGAACACGGTGCCGATGATGGCGACTACATCGATGGCATGGCCGATCGGCCCATAGATGCGACCACCGAGAATCGGCGCGAAGATCGAACTCACCCGCGGCGGCAGGTGCCGCTTGTAGATGAAATATCCGAAGCACAGGCCGGGCAGCGCGAAGATCGTCCAGGTGTGCAGACCGAAGTGGTAGAGGGCGAAGCCCATTGCTTCGTTCGCGGCCTCGACAGAACGGGGTTCGACGTCCTGCCTCGGTGGGTTCGCGAAGTGCGAGATCGGTTCTGCAACGCCCCAGAACATCAAGATGGTGCCGATACCTGCAGCGAACAGCATCGAGAACCAGGTGATGTTCGAGTGTTCCGGCCGCTCGTCGTCACCGCCGAGCCGGACCCTGCCGTATCGAGTGAACGCAATCCCCACGAGGAAGAGCAGAAAGGTGGTGACGCCGAGGATGTAGAACCAGCCCAGGTTCGTCATGATCCAGGTCGACGCGGTGCTGAAGATCTCGTCGACCGTGCCGGTGAACGCGATGGTCACGACGACGAACAGGATGGCGACCGCAGCCGATGCGAAGAAGATGCCCGGCGAGGTACGCAGCCGGAGGGCATCGTGGGCACGCTGCAGAATCGGCATCATCCATATGTACCCCGCTGAGTCCGCCGATACACCCGGTTCGTCGAGAGGCAGATCACACCGTTTCAGGGTTCACGGCGCCGAGAGATACGCAGACGGCCCCCGAGCTTCCGACGCGACACGAACATCGTCCGTGACGGTCGGATCCGGTCCGGACAGACCGGGGCTCGGGAGCCGGGTGACCATCTGGGATTCGCCTACCGCGTGCGGCGGGTGAATTCCGTCGTCACACTGCTAGCGGATGGTCACCTCACGCGTCCGAATATCACTCACTTCCAGACCACCTCCTTTCTCGTGTACCTGAGAAAGTACGCTCGGATCACGGCGTCGGCAACGCATTTTTCTCGACGCGTATCACCAGGTCGGCGGCGGTGCGCTCCGGCAGGCTGTGCGTGACCACAACGACGGTGCGCCCGGGATCGACGAGACCCGAGCCTGCGTCGAGGAGCTGCCGCTGCAGGTGCGCGGCGTCCTCGGCATCGAGGTGTTCGGCCGGTTCGTCGAGCAGCAGGATCTGTGCCGGCGACAGGAGCGCGCGTGCCAGGAGCAGCCGGCGGCGTTGTCCGCCCGAGATGTCGCGCGCACCGGATGCGAGCACAGTGTGAACTCCGTCCGGCAGCGCGTCGACCCACTGTCCGAGCCCCACCGACGCGAGAGCGGTCCGCGCTTCGTTCTCGTCGACGGTGCCCCGCGCAACTCGAAGATTCTCGAGGATCGACGTGTCGAAGATGTGAGCGTCCTCGGCGAAGAACGCGACACGTCGCCGGAGCGCAGCCTGTTCGATCTCGGCAAGATCCACACCGTCGAGGGTGACCGAACCACCCTGCGGTGCCAGCAACCCGGCGAGTGTCATCACCGTGGTGGTCTTACCGCTACCGCTGGCCCCGACGATCGCGACCCGGGAGCCGGGAGCCACATCCAGATCGACGGGGTCGGCGCTCGAGCCACCCGGCCATCCGCTCCGCAACGCGCAGGCGCGGAGCCTGCCGGGGCCGTCTGCAGATGCGGTGCCGTGGGCAACGGGTCGATCAGCGCGGTCGAGCAGGTCGACGATGCGCCGTGCCGCGAGGCGTGCGCGGGTGAGCGTCTGCGCTGCTGCGGTAAGCGGTGCGGTGGCTTCGAAGGCGGACAAAGGCAGCAACACGAGGATGCCGAGCATCGTGGGGCTCATCGCCGCGGCATCAGGTCCGAAGAGGGTGATGCCGATCAGCAGTGCCCCGAGCACGCTCGCCCCCACTGCGAGTGGCGCCGCCGCGTCCGCGAACGCGGCGGGGATCGCCGAGCGGTCGGTGGCGCGCACCGATTCGAGATTCGCCGCCCGTGCCCGCCCGGTCACGACGGTCAGCCGTCCGGCAACACGCAGTTCCGCGGCGTGATCGAGCGCGGTCACAGCGTCCTCACCGAAGCGGGTTCGGGCGGCGTCACCGTCGGCCTCCGCCCGGGCCGCAGCGGATGCCGACAACCACGGCGCGACGACCCCTGCCACGAGCAGCGCAACGGCGAGGACCGCGCCCGCAGTCGGGGCGATCACCCCGACCGTGATCACGGCGGCAAGACTCAGGACGACCGCGACGGCGATGGGAACGAGGGCGCGCACCACCACGTCGCCGAGTGCATCGACATCGGATCCGGTGCGGGAGAGCAGATCTCCGCGTCGCAGTCCGGCGGAGGCGGCGGGATCGCCCTCCGCGAGACGCTCGTACAGTCGCGACCGCGCGGACGTCATACCGCGCAGCGCGGTGTCGTGCGTGGCGAGCCGCTCGAAGTAACGGAAGAGTCCACGTGAGATGCCCAGCGCGCGCACCGCGACGACCGCGACGGTCAGATCGAGGACCGGTGGCATCTCCCACGCGCGCACGATGAGCCACGCCGAAAGCCCGGCGAGCAGCAGTGCGCTGCCGAGTGTCGCGACACCCGCGACCACAGCGATCGATACCCGGCGGGGCTCGAGTTCGAGCAACGACATGGCCCGGCGCAGGGACGACTTCCCATCGCTCCGCTCTACGAGATCTCCCTTCACCGAGCACCACCTTCCACAGTGACCACCCGGTCCGCGATCGCGAGCAGCGACGGGCGGTGCGCGACGACCACGACGGTGCGGCCCGCCCGCGCACGGGCGCGAAGGGTATTCAGGACGGTGGCTTCCGTGGCATCGTCGAGGTGCGCGGTAGGTTCGTCGAGCAGCAGCACGTCCCGCGGTGACGCCAAGGTCCGGGTGAGCGCGAGCCGTTGCCGCTGACCGAGCGACAGACCGGTTCCGTCGGCACCGACGACGGTATTCCACCGCTCCGGAAGTTCGGCCAGTACGACGTCGAATCCCGTTGCTCCGCAAATCTCGTCGAGGTCCGGAGCCTCGGGGTCGACTCCGGTGAGCCGCAGGTTGTCGGCGAGAGTTCCGGGAAGCAGCACCGGCCGCTGCGGCAGCCACACGACCCGTTCCCACCACTGATCGGCGCCCACCGCCGGGGTGCCGTCGACGGTGACGGTCCCTTCCGCCGGTTCGGCAAGGCCGAGGAGCGCGAGCAACGCGGTCGACTTGCCGCAGCCGTTGGGCCCGGTGAGGACGGTGATCGCACCGGGGCGACACACCGCGTCGAGCCGGTGCGGGGCGTGCCCGTCACGGCCCGCGACACTCAGCCCGTCGAACATCAACTCCGGCGCGGTGTCGGGACGGTGATCGGGGCGCTCCCCCACCACTGCCGATGCAGATCGGGAAACATCGGTTCCTGCGGTATCGAGGATCGCGAACGCTCTTTCCGCGGCGGCCATTCCGTCCTCGGCGGCGTGGAACTTGCTACCCACGGTGCGCAGCGGGAGGTAGGCCTCCGGCGCGAGGATCAGCGCGATGATGCCCGCCTCGAGCGGCATTCCGCCGTAGACGAGCCGCATGCCGATGGCCACCGCGACGAGCGCGACCGAGAGGGTCGCGAGGAACTCGAGGACGGTGCCCGACAGGAACGCCACCCGGAGCGCGGACATCGTGGTGCGGCGGTGATCGTCGCCGAGTTCGCGAATGCGGGCTTCCGGTCCGCGTTCACGGCCCAGCGCACGCAGCGTCGGCAAGCCCGCGACCAGATCGAGCAGCTGCGACGACAGCGCGGTCATCGCCGACAGGGTGCGATCGGCCTTCCCTTTGGTAAGGAAACCGATGAGGATCATGAAGATCGGGATCAGAGGAAGGGTGACCACGACGATGATCGCCGACGTGAGGTCCTGTGTGGCGATGACGACGATCGTGATCGGCGTGAGCGTGACGGCAAGAAGCAGCGCCGGAACGTAGCCGGTGAGGTAGTCGCCGAGGCCGTCGAGGCCGCGGGTGAGCACGGTGGCGATCTCGTCGCGGCGTGGGTCCAGCTCGCGGGGCGGCAGAGCCGACGCGGCATCCAGGACTTCGTGTTCGAGTTCCGCGATCACGCGCGTTGCGGAGCGGTGCGCGTAGCGGGAATGCAGCCAGGTCACCGCGACCCGCACGACGACGGCCGCAGCGAGGACGGCGAGCTCGGTGTTCCAGTCGCCGAGCGACCGTGCGTCGGTCGTGATGACCCCGGCGAGGACCGTGCCGATCATGAGTGCGGTCACGATCACCATGGCCACGTCGACGAGTGATGTGACGACCGTGAGGACGAGATACCCGCGAGCCGCGGCCGAGTAACGCCACAGCCTCGGATCGATCGGTCCCCGTCGACGTGCGCGCACATCGACGGGGACAGCGGCGGCTGGGACCGTCACTTCGCTCCGATTTTCAGCCCGATGGACTTGGGGATCTGCGCGGTCGAGATGCGTTGGCGGAACACCCAGTACGTCCAGCCCTGGTACATCAGGACGACCGGGGTCATGATCGCGGCCGCCCAGGTCATGACCTTCAGGGTGTACGGACTCGACGACGCGTTCTCGATCGTCAGCGACCACGCGGGATCGAGAGTGGACGGCATGACGTTCGGGAACAGCGACGCGAACAACAGGACGATGGTCGCCATGATCGCAACGGTCGTGAACGTGAATGCCCAGCCCTCACGTTCGGCAGCCGTGAGCGCGACGACCGCAAGCAGCGACAGAGCCGCAGCGACCACGAGGATCCACGTCCAGTCCTTGCCGTAGGCGAGCTGGGTCCACAGGACGAACCCACCCGCGACCGGGATGGTCGGGATCGCAAGGCGGCGAGACAGTTTCACGGCGTCCTCGTGCACATCCCCGGCGGTCTTGAGTACAATGAACACGGCCCCGTGCAACGCGAACACCAGCGCGGTGGTGGCTCCACCGAGTAGCGCGTACGGATTGAGCAGGCCGAAGAACCCGCCGACGTACTGCTTGTTCTCGTCGATCGCGACACCGCGGACGATGTTCGCGAATGCCACGCCCCACAGCACTGCGGGTACCCACGAGCCGAAGATGATGCCCCAGTCGCAGCGGCGACGCCACGTCGGATCGTCGATCTTGCCGCGCCATTCGATCGCACAGACTCGGACGATGAGTGCGAGCAGGATCAGCAGCAGCGGGAGGTAGAACCCCGAGAACAGGGTCGCGTACCACTCGGGGAAGGCTGCGAACAACGCGCCGCCTGCGGTGATCAGCCACACCTCGTTGCCGTCCCACACGGGACCGATGGTGTTGAGCAGCACGCGTCGTCGGGTGTCTGCGCTCTCGCTCCTGCCGCGTCCGAGCACCGGCATGTGCATGCCGACGCCGAAGTCGAATCCCTCGAGGACGAAGTATCCGGTGAACAGCACGGCGATCAGGATGAACCAGACTTCGGGAAGTCCCATGACCGTCTCCTAGTACGCGAAGGACAGCTGTGTGGGCTGTCCGTTGTCGTCGGACTCGTCGTCGTGCTCGCCGGGTGGCTGCGCGTCGTGCTCCAAGGGGCCTTCCCTCGCGTACTTGCGGATGAGCCAGAACCACACGACACCGAGGCCCGCGTAGACGAGGGTGAAAGCGACGAGCGAGGTGATCACGGTGCCGGGCGCGTGATCCGATACACCCTGTTCGACGGTGAGCCGGATCATGTCGACGCCGGTCGGGTTCGGGTGCACCACCCAGGGTTGGCGGCCCATCTCGGTGAAGATCCAGCCGGCGCTGTTCGCGAGGAACGGTGTGGGGATCGCTGCGATGCTGAGCCATCCGAACCACTTCTGATCGGGCACCCGTCCGCGCCGGGTGACCCACAGGCCCGCGAGGGCCAGTGCCGCGGATCCCGCGGCGAGACCGATCATCGCGCGGAACGACCAGTAGGTGACGAAGAGATTGGGCTTGTAGTTGCCCGGGCCGTACTGCTGTTCGTACTGGGCCTGCAGGTCTTCGACACCCTGCAATGTCACCCCGCTGAGCTTGCCTTCGGCGAGGTAGGACAGCACGAACGGCATGTCGAGGACGTGGATGACGCCGTCGCAGTCGTTGTGGGTGCCGATCGTGAGGATCGAGAAGTTCGGGTCTGTTTCGGTATGGCACAGCGATTCTGCCGAGGCCATCTTCATGGGCTGCTGCTCGAACATGAGCTTGGCCTGGACATCACCCGTCACGAACAGGCCGACACCCGAGATGATCATGACGAGCAGGCCCAGCCGGGTCGCGGGGCGGAACATCGTGCGCGCGTCCCCTTCGAGACGCTCGGCTTCGAGCACGTCCACCTCCGCGGTGCCCGATTCTCGGATCTGCTTGGCGCGACGCATGTTCCGCACCATCCACCAGCCGGCGATGCCTGCAACGAAGGTCGACGCGGTGAGGAAGCCGCCTGCCACCGCATGCGGGAACGCCGCGAGCGCGGTGTTGTTGGTGAGCAGCGCCCAGATGCTCGTCAGTTCGGCGCGGCCGGTGTCCGGGTTGTAGATGGCACCGACGGGGTGCTGCATGAACGAGTTGGCGGCGATGATGAAGTAGGCGGACGCGTTGACGCCGATGGCGACGAGCCAGATGGTCGCGAGGTGAACGAGTTTCGGCAGGCGGCTCCAGCCGAAGATCCACAGTCCGAGGAATGTGGATTCCATGAAGAAGGCGACGAGGCCCTCCAATGCGAGCGGTGCGCCGAACACATCGCCGACGAAGCGCGAGTACTCGCTCCAGTTCATGCCGAACTGGAACTCCTGGACGATGCCTGTGGCCACGCCGAGGGCGAAGTTGATCAGGAACATCTTCCCGAAGAACTTGGTGAGCCGATACCAGTGATCCTTCTTGGTGATCACCCACATCGTCTGCATTATCGCGATCAGCGGGGCGAGCCCGATGGTCAGCGGAACAAGAATGAAGTGATACACCGTTGTGATCCCGAATTGCCATCGGGACAGGTCGAGCACATCCATTGCCACTCCGAGTGAAGCCCAGTACGGGGACCGGATCCGACCGCGGTTCCACGTCGGATTCTTCGCACGAGGCCACGCTCGACCGGCGAGCACGACCTTGTTACTACGAACGGTAGTAGAAAATGTCGGTGCCGCCCACCATCCGTGGTCACAACCACACCTCGGCCGCCCGCGCGGCCGAGCTCACTCGAAATGTCAGCGCGCGGCGGCAATCGCCTTGTCGACCAGCTTCTCGATCTCCCTGTCGAGGGCCTCGGTGGCGAGCGCGTGCCCGTCGAGCGTGTGCACGCGTGCGGCGAGCGCCACACTCGACAACAGCCACACGCCGTCGGCGACGATGAGATCGGCGGGCCGCAGCGCCTCGTAGCGCACCGTGAAGTCGTGATCGGGCGCCGCGTCGAACAGCGCCTGCTGGGTGGTTCCCGGCAGGATGCCCTGTTCCGGCGGTGTCGTGAGCAAGGTCCGTCCGCGCGCGATCACCACCGTCGACCGCGGACCTTCCAGCACGTGCCCTTCACTGCTCGTGTAGATCACATCATCGGCACCCACCGATTCCGCGTGCCGCAACGCGGCCATATTGGTCGCGTACGACAGGGTCTTCGCACCGAGGAGCTGCCAGGGCGCTTTCTGCGCCAGATCCACCGAGAATCCGCGTTCGAGCGACACCACCGAGACACCGTCGCGTCGTGCGGTCTCCACACGGTCGGCCACCGGCGTCACCAACAGGAACGAGGTGGGTTCGTTGCCGGCCTCCCTGCCGCGCGTGTACACGAGACGAAGCGCGCCTTCCCGCTCGTCGCCCCACTGCTCGACGGCGAGATCGATCGCCAGTCGCCAGTCGTCGAGGTCGGGGGCGGGCAGATCCGCCGCGGATGCCGACGACGCCAGCCGGGCGAGATGCAGCTCGACCGCACGGGCCTTCCCGCCTCTCACCAGCAGCGTTTCGAAGACACCGTCCCCACGCAGCACTCCGAAATCGTCGGCGTGCAGCAGGGGTGCATCAGCATCCCTCACCTCGCCATCCAGTGTCACCAGCACCCGATCAGCCATGCCGACCACCCTATCCACTACTCCCCCTCCGTTCGCTTCCCCATAGACTGGTGTCGTGGCCGAGTTTCCGATCGTGTCCGAGAGCCCATTGCTCACCTTCCCCGATGCCGTCGCGTCGCTACCCGGAAGTCCCGATGAGGGCCTGCCCTGGCACTACGGGGATCCACTGGGAGAACAGCGCGCGGCTGTCACCTCCGTCGCCGTCGTCGACCGCTCGAACCGCTTCGTCATCGCGATTCCCGGCGACGAACGTCTGAGCTGGCTGCACACCATTTCCAGCCAGGACGTGCAGTCGCTGCCCGACGGAACCTCCGCCGAGAATCTCAGTCTCGACCTCAACGGACGCGTCGAGCACCACTTCATCCAGACCGATCTGGGCGGCGTCACGTGGATCGACACCGAGCCCGATCGCGGGCCGGGCCTCCTGGGGTTCCTCACCAAGATGGTGTTCTGGTCCAAGGCCGAGCCGCGCGACGGCAACGAACTCACGGTGCTGACCTTGCTGGGGCCGGCTGCAGGCAGTGCGCAGATCCTCGCTGTACTGGGCCTCGACGCGCTGCCCACCGAAACGTACGCGGCCGTCGCGCTTCCCGGTGGCGGATTCCTGCGCCGGATGCCGTGGCCCACCGAGCACTCCTACGACCTTCTGGTGCCACGCGAGAAGCTCGCCGAGACCTTCACCGCCCTCACGGACGCCGGGGCTCGTGCCGCAGGTATCTGGGCGTTCGAAGCACTGCGCGTCGCCGACACGCGACCGCGGGTGGGTCTCGACACCGACGACCGCACCATCCCGCACGAGGCGAGATGGATCGGCAGTCCCGCCGAGGCAGGCGCCGTACACCTCGACAAGGGGTGCTATCGCGGCCAGGAGACCGTCGCCCGCGTCCACAATCTCGGTAAACCCCCGCGAAACCTGGTTCTGCTGCATCTCGACGGCTCGGCCGACGGCCGCCCCGAACCCGGCGAGGCGATCACCGCCGGAGGCCGGTCGGTCGGACGTCTCGGCACCGTCGTCGATCACCACGAACTGGGCCCGATCGCGCTGGCCCTCGTCAAGCGGAACATCGCGCCGGACACCGCGCTCGTCGTCGGCCCGTGTGCTGCAGCGATCGATCCGGATTCGGTGCCCGCCGACGACACGGTCCAGGCCGGCCGCCTCGCGGTCGACCGGCTGCGCGGCCGGTGACTGCCGCACCGAATCCCGGCCGGGTCGACGCCGTGTGTGTGGTGCACGAGATCCGGGCCAGCGGCACGCGCCGCGTCCCCGTCACCGGGATCGACAAGCGACCGGTGGATGACGCTGTGCACGTCGGCGGTCTCGGCCTGACCGGCGACCGGCAGTGCGACACCGAACATCACGGGGGACGGTTCAAGGCCGTCTACGCGTACGGCGACGACGAAGCCCGGCGCTGGGCCGACGACCTCGGACGCGACCTCCCCGCCGGATGGTTCGGGGAGAACCTTCGGACCAGCGGAATCGCGACCAGCGACGCGGTCATCGGCGAGCGGTGGCGGGTGGGCGACGCCGGTCTCCTGCTCGAAGTGACGGGTCCCCGCACACCTTGCGGCACGTTCGGCGTGTGGTCGGGCGAGGCGGGCTGGGTCAAGCGGTTCTCGGCCCGGGGCGACACCGGCGTCTATCTGAAGGTGATCGACGAGGGCCCGGTACGGGCCGGCGACCGGATCGTCGTCGAGGATGTGCCCGAGCACGGGGTGACCGTGCGGGATCTGTTCACCGGACGCGACCCGGAGCGGATCGCGGTGATGCTCGAGCTGCAGGACGATCTGTCGCCGAGTGTCGCGGACAAGGCCCGGCGACGGGTCGCCGGACGAGAGGTACGGGTGGCGTATTGAGCGTCGAACTGGTCGAAGTGGTGCGCTCCGGGTTCCGCGAGTGCGTACATCGAGGATCTCTGGTGGTCCTGGATCCGCGCGGTGAGGTGATCGTCTCGCTGGGCGAGGTCCACACACCCATCTACCCCCGCTCGTCGAACAAGCCGCTGCAGGCGACCGCGCTGCTTCGGCTGGGGTTCGCGCCGCGCAACACCGCCGAACTGGCCATCGCGACGGCGTCGCACGAAGGCGAATCGGACCACATCGAACTCGTCGAGGAACTGCTCGCCTATTCCGGCTTCGAGGAACGTGCGTTGCTGTGCCCCGCGGATCTGCCCGGCAACGAACTGGCCCGCGCCGAGGTTCTCGCGGCGGGTCGTGTCCCTCGGCCCGCCTACATGAACTGCTCGGGTAAGCACGCCGCGATGCTGGCGACGTGTGCCGCCAACGGTTGGCCCACCTCGAGTTATCTCGACTCCTCCCACCCCCTGCAGCAGGCGGTGGTGGAGACGATCCTCGAGCTCACGGGCGACATCGAAGAGACCGATCTCGGCATCGACGGATGCGGCCTCCCGATCGTCCCGGTTCCGCTGATCAACCTGGCCCGCGCGTACTCCCGGCTGGCGACGGCCGAGCTCGACACGCCCGAGCGCGCCGTGGCCGATGCGATCCGCGAGCACCCGTTCCTCATTTCCGGATCGGGCAAGGACGACCTGCGGCTGATGCAGGCCGTTCCCGGGCTGATGTGCAAGGCCGGAGCCGACGGCATCCACGCGGGCGCATTTCCGGACGGCTCGGCGTTCGCGTTCAAGATCGACGATGGTCACGAGCGTGCCCGGCTTCCCCTCACCGCCGCTGTCCTCACCCGGCTCGGAGTCACTGCTGATGAGAAGCTCGCGGCCCTCGCCTCACAACCCGTACTCGGTGGTGGGGTGAGGGTCGGTACCGTCCGAGCCGTGCCGGGGGTGTTCTGAGCCCCATCTTCACACATGTGAAAATCGTATTACCGCAGGTCGGGTGCCAATGAGATGTAACGGACACCCGCCCGGACGGGTGGGTGGGAGCGGAACTGAGTTTTCCAAGCTAAAGTGGGGCACAGGAAAATACTCAACATACCGGGGCCGCCAAATTCCCCAGGCCGCCCCGTCAAAGCGCGAGGGGGTTGGCCATGGGCCGCGGCCGAGCTAAGGCAAAGCAGACCAAGGTTGCAAGGCAACTGAAGTACAGCTCGCCATCCACCGACTTCGAGAGCCTTCAACGAGAGTTGTCGGACGGAGAGTTGTCGGGCGGTGCACCCAACTCGCACAGGGACGAGGTCTTCGCCGACCAAGGTTCCGGTTGGGACGACAACGACGACGACTGGCGTCGCTGACCAGACGCTGACCACTAGTGGAGGGGGAGCCGGCATCGGCTCCCCCTCCGCTAGTGGTGACGTCGACCGATCGAGTGGTCATCGTGCGTGTGCGACGCAACGACCGCGAGTTCACATGAACACGAACAAGGGTCGGGGATCCACGCTCCAGCACGTCCTGGCCGAACTGGCCGTCGCCGACGAGCTGGCGGACGGACCGCTGACCGTCGCCGAGCTCGCCGTACG
>NZ_JBHWWZ010000040.1:0-43083 GCF_042730275.1 Rhodococcus sp. NPDC060086 | reverse complement strand
AGCCGGCGCCCCTTCTTCGGTACTGCTGAACAGCTGGTGATCTACTTGGCGGACACCGAGCGGCCCGCGGACTTGAGGTCGTTGCACGCCTCGATCACGCGAGCGGTCATCGACGCCTCTGCCTTCTTCAGATAGCTGCGCGGGTCGTAGACCTTCTTGTTTCCGACCTCGCCGTCGATCTTGAGCACACCGTCGTAGTTGCTGAACATGTGTGCCGCGATCGGGCGGGTGAACGCGTACTGCGTGTCGGTGTCGACGTTCATCTTCACGACGCCGTAGCTCAGTGCCTCGTCGATCTCCGACTTCAGCGAGCCCGAGCCGCCGTGGAAGACGAGGTCGAAGGGCTTGGAACCGTCCTTGAGGCCCAGCTTCTTCGATGCGGCCTTCTGGCCTTCGTCGAGGATTTCCGGCTTGAGCTTGACGTTGCCGGGCTTGTACACGCCGTGCACGTTGCCGAAGGTCGCGGCGAGGAGGTACTGGCCCTTCGCCCCTGCGCCGAGCGCATCGACGGTCTTCTCGAAGTCTTCGACGGTGGTGTAGAGCTTGTCGTTGATGGCGTTCTCGACGCCGTCCTCTTCACCGCCGACAACACCGATCTCGATCTCGAGGATGATCTTCGCGGCGACAGCATCGGCGAGGAGCTGCTGAGCGATCTCGAGGTTCTCGTCGAGCGGGGTGGCGGAACCATCCCACATGTGCGACTGGAACAGGGGATTCTTACCTGCGTCGACGCGCTCCTTGGAGATCGCGATGAGCGGGCGGACGAAGTCGTCGAGCTTGTCCTTGGGGCAGTGGTCGGTGTGCAGGGCGATCGTGACGTCGTACTTCTCGGCGACGACGTGCGCGAACTCGGCAAGCGCGACCGCGCCGGTCACCATGTCCTTGACGCCCAGGCCCGAGCCGAACTCCGCGCCACCGGTCGAGAACTGGATGATGCCATCGCTACCGGCGTCCGCGAAGCCCTTGATAGCGGCGTTGATGGTTTCGGACGACGTGCAGTTGATGGCCGGGAACGCGAAGGAGTGCTCCTTGGCGCGGGCGATCATCTCGGCGTAGACCTCGGGAGTCGCGATAGGCACAGCGGCTGTCCTCCAGATGAGTATGGATCGGCTACCCGCTCGGGTGTGGCAGGTGCCCTTGTCCCTGCAGTATGTCAATAGGCACGACGTTTAGATACTCGGGTGGACCTCACATTCGGCACCCGATGGTCCGTCGCGATTCGAAGCAGCTTCCGCACGTCGGTACTCTGGGGATCGTGAATTTTGTCGAAGCCTCGGAATCTGTGACCAATTTGGCCCTGCTCCCGGGCTTCCTCGACCCCGTGAACCTGTTGAATTCGTTCGGCACCTGGATGCTCGTCGGGCTCCTGCTGGTGGTGTTCATCGAATCGGGCCTGCTGTTTCCCCTGCTACCCGGCGATTCGCTGCTGTTCACCGCAGGTCTGATCGCGGCGTCGAAGTCTGCGGAGGTCGAGCCGTTCGCGCCGCTGTGGGTGCTCATGGTGACGATCCCGATTGCGGCGATCCTCGGCGATCAGGTGGGCTACTACATCGGCACCAAGGGCGGCGCGAAGCTGTTCAAGAACAACGACGCGAAGCTGTTCAAGAAGAAGTACCTCGACGAGTCGCATCGATTCTTCCTGCGGCACGGTCCCGCAATGATCTTCTTCGCCCGGTTCGTTCCCATCGTCCGCACCTACGCGCCGCTCGTGGCGGGCGCCGCGAAGATGCCGTATCGCGTGTTCATCGTCTACAACGTGATCGGCGGCATCGTGTGGGGCGCGGGCGTGACGCTGCTCGGCTACCTTCTCGGCCAGATCTCGTTCATCGCCGACAACGTCGACATCATCTTCCTGCTCATCGTGTTCGTGTCGGTGCTCCCGATCATCAGCGAGGTCGGCAAGCGATTCCTGACGGCACGTAAGAACGCCGGAGCAGAAGGCACCGCGTCGGACGAGACCTCGGCGGAGCAGACCGGTTCTGCCAGTGCTCTCTCGGGCGCCGAGCACGCACCGACGACCCCCATCCCGACCGCGCAGTCCGCGGCACAGACCTCGGCGCCGACCACGCCGATCCCGATGATCAACACGGATCCGAACAACCGGCGATAACGACGTCGGTCAGGGAGACGCCACCACCGCGTGCGCGGCTTCCATGAGCATCCAGCCACCGAGCTGCACCGACAGGTCGCGTTCCGCGATCGACGACGAACGCACCGTGCCTGCGGCGAACTGCGCGACCGTGCCCGACGAACCGGGCAGTCGTGCGGGCGCGGTCCAGTCACTCCCGAACAGCGGTAGCCCTTCGATCTGCAAGCGGTTCTCCCACGCACCGTCGGCCGAGGCCAGCACGATGCGGCGAGCCGCGGCGCGTGCTCGTACGTCGTCGGAGTCCTGCACCGGCAAGGTGGTCGCGACCACAGCGAGGTAGCGCGCGAGGATGCCGTTGAACAGGCCCCCGTCACCTCCCCCACCACCTGCGATGACGCTCCGTTCGGTGAGTTCGTTGTCGACGGCGTCGACGAGCGCATGCACCCGCGTGCGATGACGAGAGTCGTCGCACCGGGTGGCGAGCTCGGTCTCGAGTCCGAGCACCACACCCTGGCAGTACGAGTAGATGGCGCGTTCGGGTACGCCGTGACGGATGCCGTCGAAGATGAGCCCGGTATCGGGATCGACGAGGCGGTCGTTGATCCACTCGGCCATCTCCTGCGCCCGCGCGAGCTCGCCCGACCGCGCGAGCAACAACGCTGCCGGACCGTTGGCAGGGGTGTTGAAGAAGTCGTCACCGCGTCGCCACGGGATTCCTCCGCCGTGCTCGGGTTGCCACGCATCGTGCAGTTGACCGACGAGGGTGGAGATCGCGGTGCGGTGGTCGATATGCAGGTGCCGTTGGGCACGGTCGAGGGCCAGACCGAGCCACGCCATGTCGTCGAAGTAGTTGTTGGTCCAGCCCGTGATGTTGCGGATGCGGTGGCTGCGGGTCAGCTGTGCCACGCGGCGGCGGCCGCGCGGGGTATCGTCGCCGTCCTTCGCCTGCCGCTCTGCGGCGTCGACCGCGAGGTCGATCAGGTGCGCCTGCCACCAGTAGTGCCACGAGCCGAAGAGGCGTTCGCGTCGCGTGGCGGGCCAGCCGACGACACCGAGTTCCGTACCGGGTAACCCCCAGAGTCGACGCACGTGCCGCGCAGCGACGGCAGCTTCGGCTGCATCCGCCCGATCGGCCCACATTTCTGGCATGCCGTAATCTTCCTCGTCCCACAACAGCGGCGGGGCCACATGGCCCGCGCTACTTCATCTGCACAGGGAGCGGGGGCGTTACTACAGACCGAGTCACTACCAAGCGTCGGCGAGGTCGGCGTGCCGGCGGACCCATGCGTGCATGGCGATTCCTGCGGCGACGCCCGCATTGATCGAGCGGGTGGATCCGAACTGCGCGATCGACACCGTCATCGACGCCACCTCGCGTGCTCGTTCGGTCACACCCGGCCCTTCCTGCCCGAACAGCAGTAGGCAGTTGCGGGGCAGTTCTGCCGTCTCGAGCGGCACGGACCCGGGGGTGTTGTCGACGGCGACGATCGTCAGATCGTGCTCGACGGCCCAGTCGATCAGCGCATCGACGTCGGGGTGGTGTTGAAGATGCTGGTAACGATCGGTGACCATGGCTCCGCGGCGATTCCAGCGGCGTCTGCCCACGATGTGAACGGCGGCGGCCGCGAACGCATTGGCGGTGCGTACGACGGTGCCGATGTTGGCATCGTGCGCGAAGTTCTCGATCGCCACGTGCAGCGAGTGTCGGCGGGTGTCGATGTCGGCGACGATCGCGTCGCGCGTCCAGTACCGATACGAGTCGACGACGTTGCGGCGGTCGCCGTGTTCGAGCAGTTCGGGGTCGTACTTCGGGTCGGTGGGTGGCGGTGTCCCGAATTCGTCGATCCACGGTCCCATGCCGTGCGGATGCTCGCCCCATTCCGTGGGTCCGGGGACGGTGAGAGGGTCCTGTTCCTGGTCCGGCCCGGTTTCTCGGTCAGGCACGGTCAGAACGTCTCGTTCGAGCCGGATGCGACGGTGAATCCGTGTCCGGTGGTGTCGTTGGTGCACGTCACGTCGGCTTCGGTGGTCGCGCACGTGTAGCCGAGCTGCGAGAGCGTCGCCCCCGCGGGCAGCACCTCCGCAGACCCTTCGACGGGCAGGTAGACAGGACCGCCCGAGCACAGGAACTCACCGGGACCGCTGTCGACCACACGCATCCCGTGGCCCCAGTTGACAACGCAATTCTCGGGCTGCGGCGGCACCGGATCGGTGACGCCTTCGCAGCCCGCTTCGGTACGACCCGGGAGTTGCACGATGCCGCACGCGAATGCCCCGTCGGGGGTCGTGAAGTAGTACGACTCGCCCTGTTCGAACGCGACCGCGGCCAGTGTCGGCGGTGCCTCGGGAGTCGGCGCCTCGGTCGTCGTCTCCGAAGGCGGAAGTTCGGAGGGCAGTGTTTCCGAGGTGGTGGCTTCTGTCGTGGCCGGTGCAGCGGTCACGCTCGTGGTGGTCACTGTTGTGGTCTCCTCGGCCGCGGCATCCGGCTCGTCTGCGGATCCCCCACACCCACTCAGAACCAGTACAGCTCCCAACGCAACCACAACCGACGACACGCGCACCTTCACACCGCTCCCTCCGACGAGCACAGAAAGTGCCACTCTATCGACCGACGGTCGACGCGCGGTCACGCGCTAGTGTGGGAGACGGAGGGGCATCATGAAACACAAGCGCATCCTGCGTGTGGTCGCGTTCATCACGGTCGGCTATCTGATTCTGCTGTCGCTCTGGCTGAACCTGTTCTATCCGGATTCCGCCGAAGGCACCGAAGGCTTCCAGGTGATGTTCCTCGTCTGCCTGTACGGCGCGCTGCTGGGTCTGGGCATGTTGCTCGCCGATCACACCACCCGCGCAGACCGCAAGATCGAACGCGAAGGGATCGAGGGCTGGGCGACGATCCGCGCCGCCACCCCGCTCGGCTCCGTCATCGGCAACGTATACCGAACCGAATTGGATCTGGATCTGATGGTCCCCGGTTCCGAGCCGTACAGCGGCAGGGTGGTATTCGAAGCGGACCGCAATGACCTGTCGCGGTTGGTGGCCGGCCAGGTGGTGTCGGTACTCGTCGACCCCGACGACCATACGCGGATCCTGATCTACCCTTGACGAATCACGTGCGCCTCACCGCGACAGGTCATTTGCGTCGGACGAGCGCGAGCATCCCCTCGACGAGAAGCAACTGCGCGGCCGCGTAGGTGGCGAGTACGAATCCTTCCGCTGCTGCCCGCGACGACTTGCTCTTCAGCAGGGTCCGCCGCTCGACGATGGTGCCGTCGGACAGGGTGAACACGAGCCCGCCGAGACCGAGCCAGCTGCGCCGGTCGGCGTTCGGAAACACGAGACCACCGGAGGTCTTCGCTCCGGGTGCGAGGGACGGGTCGGCCGCGAGTGTCGCAGTGGTCGCCAACACTGCGCCGTACGCGGTCAATGGCGCGGCCACCGAGCGGCTCCGCCACCCGAGCAGTCCGGCGGCTCCCAGGACCGCGGGCACACGCTGCAGCACCGCGGTACGGGTCGGGCGGGCGCCGTGCCGGGCGAGCAACGTCGAATACGCAGTCTGCATCACCGCGAAAGATCCTGCACCGCGCAGGATCCGACTGTCGTCGTCGGGGTCGATCATGAACACGTCGCCCACGGTCGCGGCGGTCAGGCCGACGAGGAGCAGCGCGGCGTCGCCGCGGTCGAGGTCGCGGGAGCGGCGCAGCACCCGCACGGCGAGCGACGGCGCGATCAGCGGCTTCGCGACCTTCTGCACCGACTCGTTGCCCAGGACTCCGCCGACCACCGTTGCCGCGCTCGCGACCGCGAACACGGTGTGTTCGACACCCCACTTGTTCCGAGTGAACCAACCCATGGGCGCACAGTACCCGGCAGTGCTTCAATGCCTCTCGCACGGTAACGTTCCCGCGACGATCCCAGTTATCTGCACGCGCAATCGCGGTAGCGGGAAGCTGGAATCGTCGCGGCTGGACTTCGCCACGCCGACGGCACCGTCGGTGTTCAACAGCGGCACGCACCGGGAGACGGCGTGGCGTGCAGGAACACCGGCGGCGGAAAACCTTGGGCTTCAGCTGTCGCAGTCACAGCCGCCTCGATTCCCGGCACGTCGTTGCTCTCGCACAACGCGATCGCCGAGCCTCCGAATCCACCGCCGACCATGCGCGCCCCGTGCGCTCCCGCCGCGGTCGCCGTGTCCACGGCGCTGTCGAGTTCTGCGCAACTGACCTCGAAATCGTCGCGCAGAGACCGATGCGACGCGTCGAGCAACGGGCCGAGGTCGCGCACGCGACCGGCCCGCAGTGCGTCGGCTGCCGTGCGGACGCGGGCGATCTCGGTGACCACGTGTCGCGCGCGGCGCTTCAGTGTCGGGTCGTGCAGTGCGGACACGGATTCCACTTCGCGGAGGGGGTGGCCCAGTAGCCGGGTCGCCTCTTCCACCTCGGTCCGTCGCGAACCGTACCGGCCGTCGACGAGCCGATGCCCCGTCCCGGTGTCGATGACCAGCACCGTGAGGCCTGCCGCGGCGGTATCGACGGGGATGTGCTCGACGTGCCCGTCGGCGCAGTCGAGGAGCAGCGCGTGACCTGCGCGGCCGCGCAGGGCGATCTGTTGATCCATGCCGCCGGTGGGTGCACCCGCGTAGTCGTTCTCCGCACGCGCACAGGCGCGGGCGAGGGCGTCACGTCCTTCGTCGTCGACGGGGAGCCCGCACAGATCGGCGAGCGCCAGTGCCACGGACGCCTCGAGCGCGGCGGACGACGACAGACCCGCACCGACCGGAACCTCCGACGCGATCGCAATGTCCGCTCCGCGGAAGCCGGGCGGGTCGAGCGCCCACACCACACCGGCGGCATACGCACCCCACCCTGCGACGCGTCCGTCCGTCTCGACCTCCACGGAGTCGAATCCGTTGCTGTGCAGGCGGAGCCGGCCATCGATGCGACGACGCACCGCGGCCGCAGTCACCTGGGGAATCGCCATCGGCAGGCACAGTCCGCCCGCGTAGTCGACGTGCTCACCGATCAGGTTGACACGACCGGGTGCGCACCAGATGCCATCGGGGTCGCCGCCGAACGCAGTGGTGAACGCGCGCCACGCGTCGTCGGAAATCGTCACGGTGCGAGCTCGCGTAGTCGCTCGGCGATGCGCTCGGGTGTCGTGTCGCTGATCCACGCGCCCATCGCCGATTCGGATCCCGCCAGATATTTGAGCTTGTCGGGGGCACGGCGCAGCGAGAAGATCTGGCAGAACAACCGGCCGTGCTCACGTCCGTCCCCGACGGGTGCCTGATGCCATGCCGCGATGTACGGGACGCGGTCGAGTCCGTCGAAGAACCGGTCGACGCGACCGAGCAGGTCGCGATAGGCGAGCGCGAGCTCGTCGCGTTCGGCGTCCACGAGCGCAGTGAGATCGGGGACGTCGCGGTGCGGTGCGAGATGCACCTCGATCGGCCACCGTGCCGCGGCAGGAACATACGCGGTCCACCATTCGCCCGACCACACCACGCGGGTTCCGGTACGACGTTCGGCGTCGAGAATGTCGCGTTGCAGCGACCCGCCCGTGCGTTCGTGATGGTCGCGGGCACGGTCGATCAGCGTCTGCGTCCGCGGCGGAAGGAACGGGTATGCGTAGATCTGTCCGTGCGGATGTTCCAGTGTCACACCGATTTCGACGCCGCGATTCTCGAAGCAGAAGACCTGCCGAACCCCCGGTAGCGACGACAACGCGGCGGTACGGGAGGCGAGGACGTCGATGACGGTGCGGGCCCGTGTCGCGGGGAGGTCGGCGAAGCGCGCGTCGTGGTCGGCGGTGAAGGCCACCACTTCGCACCGACCTGCTTCTCCCGAGCCGAGGGCAGGAAAACGGTTCTCGAACACGACGACGTCGTAGTCGGCCGCCGGGATCTCGGTGGCGGTGCCACCTGTGGACTCGGTGCCGGGTCTGGTCGGGCACAGGGGGCAGTCCGCGGCCGAGGGCAGGAACGTGCGATCCATACGGTGCGCGGCGAACGTCACCGGTTCCCCGGTGAGCGGGTCGATACGGATTTCCGATGTCGCCGTGACCGCCGGAAGTGCACGACGGTCGTGTGCGACACGGGTGGCACCTCCCCCGACGTACGGTTCGGTGTCATCGAAGAAGATCAGTTGGCGACCGTCCGCAAGTTGTGTGACGGTCTGCCTCACCCGTGGGTTCACGGTGTCAGGAGTTGTCGAGGCCCAGGTCGGCGAGGCCGAGCAGCGACCGGTACTCGACGTCTTCCGCGGCGATGACCTCGTCGGCTCCGGTCGCGCGGTCGACGACGGTGGCAACTCCCACGACGATCGCTCCCGCATCGCGCAGTGCCTTGACTGCGGTGAGCGGCGAGTTCCCGGTGGTGGTGGTGTCTTCGACGACGAGCACTCGCTTGCCGACGACGTCGGGGCCTTCGACCTGCCGCTGCATGCCGTGGGCCTTGGCCGCCTTGCGGACGACGAACGCGTCGATGGGGCGACCGGGTGCGTGCATGATGGCCATCGCGACCGGGTCGGCGCCCATGGTGAGTCCGCCGACCGCGTCGAAGTCCCAGTCGGAGACGAGTTCGCGCAGGAGGGAGCCGATGAGCGGTGCAGCGCGATGGTGCAGGGTCGCGCGACGCAGGTCGACGTAGTAGTCGGCTTCCTTACCTGACGACAGGGTCACCTTGCCGTGTACTACTGCCAGCTCACGTACCAGTGCAGCCAGTTCGTCGCGGTCGCTCATCGCACATCCTCACCGTCGTCTCGTTCACCGCCGGTGGCGGAACCGGCGCGAAACGAGCCTAGTCGCTGCCGGCGGGGGTTCAGGCGGCGACGGTCCCCGAGCTCTTCTTGTCGCTCGGCTCGGGGGCGGTCTGTTCGTCGGTCCGATTCTCGACTGCGGATGGCTCGGTTGCGGTGTCCGCTGCCAGCGCTGCCGGAACCTCGAACATCGGGACGGCCCGCACTCCGGCCAGCATTGCGAACAGCGACGTCGGAACTCTCGACACCTGGGTGTTGAGTTTGCCTGCCAGGTCGTTGTGGACGCGGACCGCACCGGCGATGCGCTGCTCTCGGGTATCCAGTTCACGGGCGACACGGATGAACGGCCAGTGGTTGGCTCCGTCGCAGACTCCGATGAGCTCGTGCAAAGCAGCTGACAGCGCGTTCTCGGTGGCCGCACGCTCGGGGAGATCGAGACGCTGGTCGCGCATCGCGATGGCGAGGGAACGGGCTCCCACGACCGGACTGATGCGGCTGCGCTCGACACCGGCACCCGCCGACGCCGCGATGAGCGCGGGGATCAGATCGTAGCGATCATCGAGTTCGTTCAGGAGCAGGCGCAAGCTGTCCCTGCGTCTGGTGAGAAGGGTCCGTAATCGTCGGATTCCCAGCCGAATCCACAGCAGCGTCACTGCCACCACTGCCACAACCATCACCACAGCCACAGGTGTCACGGCGAGAAATGTACAGACCTCAATCGGTTCGCACGACGAAGGATCCGGCGTGTCCTCCCGGGCGTGTCCGTACCGTGATCTGTCGAGCCGGCAGATCGGGTCACCGGGATGTGCTGCGACGACCGCGCGTGAGGTATGCCGGGCAGGTCAGCGATGTGCGGACGGGCGTCCCGGATCGTGGAAGCTGCGGTCGACGTTGTCGGGGTCGACGACGGGCGGGAGGACGTGCAGGATGCCCGAGAGGCGCGCGACCGCTTCGATCGCCGCGTCCCATTCGCGTCCGTTGCTTCCCACCGGGATCGAACCGAGCGTCCATGGACCTTCGCTCCACAGCATCTGGACGTGCTCCGGGATCGACTGGGTGAACGACACCATCCGCTGGTCGCACACGCGTCGGGCGATCTCGAGGTCGGTGGAGAACACGATGCGAGGGCCGATCGACCCGAGCAGATTCATGTCGGAGTCCTTCGGCGGGGGCGTCGACTTGAGGCGCAGGTCGATGTCGACGTCGGACCCGACCTTGCGGCGTACCGCGACGATCGTGGCGGTTTCCTCGATGTCGAACAGGATGAATTCCTCACCCCGACGTACTCCGCGCACAACGTCGATCGCGCCGAGGTACTCCTGCTTGGCCAACGCCGCGCGATGCCAGTTGGAGGGCAGCCGCTCGTCGGAGTCGGTGTACTTGTACCCCTGGGCGCGGGCCCAGATTTCCCGCACGCGCCCTGACTGTTCCCTCCGCGTGCGGTCGATGTACAGCAGAGCGAGCGCGCCGAGGAGCGCGATCGCCGCCAGACCGAACCACATGAATGTCATCGCGATCAGCCTAGCGTCTTCAGTTGCCCGGGTTGCCGAACGAGGGGAGCGACGCGCTGATGACGGTTTCGGCCGTCATCTGTCCGTTCTCGACGGGGCTGCCGGTCGCGACGACGGTCGCGCCGATCTCGAGGGCCTCGGGCGATGACCCCTTCAACGTGATGATCTGGGTTTCCGGCGTGAACAACACCGTGGTGAGCGATCCGCCGATGCCGCTGAGCGTGATGCTGCTGCCGTCGTTTGCCGTGATCGATCCCACGACGGCACCGGTCTGGCCGATGACGTCACCGAGACCGCCGGGAAGTTCGTCGAGCGGCAGCCCGAGCGTTCCTTCCGGCGCGGTGGCCGGCGGCGGTGTCGTGGTGGGTGCGGGCGGCATGGTGCGGCTGGTGGCCGGGCCGGTCGCGGTGGGGTCGGGGTCGTCGCTGCTTCCGCTCAGGAGGAATCCGACGATCCCGCCGAGCACGATGAGGACGAGGGCGGCGAGGGCCAACAGACCCCAGCGTGGACCGCGCGGCGTCTTCTCGGGTTCCGCCGGCTGCCCGTAGCCGGGCGGGGGTGCGGCGGGCGGCTGGTATCCGCCTCCGGGATAACCGGCCGGTGGGTACTGTCCCTGCTGGTACTGGGCTTGCGAGTACTGGGCTTGCGGGTACTGGGCCGTCGGATGTTGCGCAGCCGGTTGCTGGCCCTGCGAGTATTGCCCCAGGGGTTCGCCGAGTTGCTGAGTGGGGTTCGGGGGCGGCGCTGCCGAATCGAAGCGCGGATCGTACTGCGGATACACCAGGGTCGGGTTCGTCACCGGCTGCCCGTACGCCTCCGTCGGGTCGTCGGTGTGCAGCACGCGCGTCTCGTCGTCATCCGGCTCGTCGTGCGGGTAGGCACGTTCCTGCGGTGTGCGCGGATCGTTCGGATTCGTCATGGCCCCTCCCAAGGTACCGATACGGGGCCGGTCCCGGTGACTGTTGCCACCGGGACCGGCCCCGCACCGGTGTCAGACGCCGAGGACCAGGCTGTCGGCGTCGTCGCTCACACCGACCTTCACGGTGTCGCCGTCGCGGATCTCCCCCGCCAGCAGCTTCTTGGCGAGCTGGTCGCCGATCGCCTGCTGAATGAGCCTGCGCAGCGGACGCGCGCCGTACTGCGGGTCGTAGCCACGCACCGCGAGCCACATCCGTGCCGCTCCGCCGACTTCGAGGGTGAGACGTCGCGCTTCGAGACGCTTCGCCAGCTGGTCGATCTGGATGTCGACGATCCGTTCGAGCTGCTTCTCGGACAGCGGGTCGAAGATCACGACGTCGTCGAGCCGGTTGATGAACTCCGGCTTGAACGCCATGCGCACCGCCGCCATCACGTGGTCCTTGTCCCCACCCGCACCGAGGTTCGAGGTGAGGATCAGGATGGTGTTGCGGAAGTCGACCGTGCGGCCCTGACCGTCGGTGAGTCGTCCGTCGTCGAGCACCTGCAGCAGCGTGTCGAACACGTCGGGGTGTGCCTTCTCGACCTCGTCGAACAACACCACCGTGTACGGGCGACGACGCACCGCCTCGGTGAGCTGACCACCGGCGTCGTAGCCGACGTAGCCGGGAGGCGCACCGACGAGCCGGGCGACGCTGTGCTTCTCGCTGTACTCGGACATGTCGATCCGCACCATGGCGCGTTCGTCGTCGAACAGGAAGTCGGCGAGCGCCTTGGCGAGCTCGGTCTTGCCGACGCCGGTGGGCCCGAGGAACAGGAACGATCCGGTGGGGCGGTTCGGGTCGGCGACACCGGCACGGGCGCGGCGGACCGCATCCGAGACGGCCTGTACGGCTTCGCTCTGGCCGACGACACGGTGGCCGATCTCGTCTTCCATGCGCAGGAGCTTCTCGGTTTCGCCTTCGAGCATGCGGCCGGCGGGGATGCCCGTCCATGCGGCGACGACCTCGGCGACGTCGTCCGGGCCGACCTCCTCCTTGAGCATCACATCGCCGTCGGACGCGGCACCCGACGCCTTCGATGCAGCGTCGAGCTTCTTCTCCAGTTCGGGGATCCTCCCGTAGCGCAGCTCCGCGGCCTTGCCGAGGTCGCCGTCGCGTTCGGCGCGTTCTTCTTCACCGCGCAGCGCTTCGAGTTGTTCCTTGACCTCTCGGACGGAGTCGATCGCGGTCTTCTCGTTCTGCCAGCGTGCGGTGAGCTGGTTGAGCTTCTCGCGTTCGTCGGCGAGTTCGCCCCGCAGCTTGTCGAGCCGATCCTTCGACGCGGCGTCGGTTTCCTTCTGCAGCGCCATCTCCTCGATCTCGAGGCGACGGACGATGCGTTCGACGGTGTCGATTTCCTCGGGTCGCGAGTCGATCTCCATCCGCAGTCGCGACGCGGCCTCGTCGACGAGGTCGATGGCCTTGTCGGGGAGGAAGCGCGACGTGATGTAGCGGTCGGACAGGGTCGCGGCGGAGACCAGCGCGGAGTCGGTGATGCGCACGCCGTGGTGCACCTCGTAGCGTTCCTTGAGTCCGCGCAGGATGCCGACGGTGTCCTCGACGCTCGGCTCACCGACGAGTACCTGCTGGAAGCGGCGTTCGAGGGCGGCGTCCTTCTCGATGTATTTGCGGTATTCGTCGAGAGTGGTGGCACCGACCAGTCGAAGTTCACCGCGCGCGAGCATCGGCTTGATCATGTTGCCCGCGTCCATCGCGGATTCGCCGGTCGCGCCTGCGCCGACGATGGTGTGCAGTTCGTCGATGAAGGTGATGATCTGGCCGGCTGATCCCTTGATCTCGTCGAGGACGGCTTTGAGTCGTTCCTCGAATTCGCCGCGGTACTTCGCACCCGCGACCATCGAACCGAGGTCGAGGGAGATGACGGTCTTGCCACGAAGGGATTCGGGGACGTCCCCTGCGATGACGCGCTGCGCGAGGCCCTCGACGATGGCGGTCTTGCCGACGCCGGGTTCGCCGATGAGAACCGGGTTGTTCTTGGTGCGGCGCGACAGGACCTGCACGACGCGACGGATCTCGTTGTCACGGCCGATGACGGGGTCGAGCTTGCCTTCGCGGGCACGTGCGGTGAGGTCGGTGGAGTACTTCTCCAGGGCCTGGAAGGTGCCTTCCGGGTCGGCGGTGGTGACACGGCCGGTGCCCCGCACCGTCGTGAATGCTTCGCGCAATGCTTCCGGGGTTGCACCCTTACCGGTGAGCAGCCTGGAGGTGTCCGAGTCTCCACTCGCAAGGCCCACGAGCACATGTTCGGTCGAGACGAATTCGTCGGTGAGTTCGGTCGCGAGTTTCTGCGCCGCGGACAGCGCGGCGATCGCTTCACGGCCGAGTTGCGGTGTGGTGGTCGCGCCGGTCGCGGTGGGCAGTTTATCGACGAGGTCGTGTGCCTCTGCCCTGATCTGGGCGGCGTCGACGCCGACCGCCTTGAGCAGCGGGCCTGCGATGCCATCGGTCTGGTCGAGCAGCGCGACGAGCAGGTGCGCCGGACGGATGTCCGGGTTGCCCGCAGCGGATGCCGACTGCAGTGCTGCCGTCAACGCCGCCTGGGTCTTCGTCGTGGGGTTGAACGAGTCCACTACGGGCTCCTTCCGTTCTCGAGTGAGTCTGTATCAATTCTGTACCCATAGACTCGGGTCTGCGGGCACTCGATGGTTTCAACGAGCGCAAAGTTGAGTTTGTTCCACTCAACTTTGCGCTGAATAGTGATTCCCCTCACTATTCCGAACTGTCGATCACGCGACCGCGTCGAACATGTGGCCGACCCGCGAGGAAACGACTACA
The DNA here is from genome assembly GCF_042730275.1 of Rhodococcus sp. NPDC060086. NCBI lineage: Bacteria > Bacillati > Actinomycetota > Actinomycetes > Mycobacteriales > Nocardiaceae > Rhodococcus > Rhodococcus sp. NPDC060086. The sequence goes on along the minus strand of NZ_JBHWWZ010000040.1, from coordinate 28,976 downwards.
GTGGCGGCGTCCGAATCAGCGCACTACGTGGGAGGATGGCGTGGAGGCGTTCGCCATCGCCCGAGTGCAACTCAGCTTTGCTTCGATCACCGCAACCCCGACCGGGCCCGAGCGGTTCGCCACGTCGTTCTACACCGCGCTGTGGAGCGAGACGACCGGCACCCGCGAGTTGTTCCCCGCAGGCATGGAGAACATGCGGCAGCGGTTCACGACCGCGGTCGGCTGGGCGGTCAACAAGCTCACCGACTTCGACGGCCTCGACGCCTTCCTCGGTCAACTGGCCCGCGACCACCGCAAATACGGAGTCCGGCCCGAGCACTTCCGCGCCGCCGGGCACGCACTGCTCGTCGCAGTGCGGGAATGCACACCGATCATCCTGTGGACGGCCATGCTCGAGCGCACGTGGGCCGAGGTGATCGCCCACTTCACCGAGACGATGGCCGTCGCCGCGGCGGAGGACGATCTGCCCGCAGCGTGGGGCGCCACCGTCGTCGGACACGAACGCGTGCTCGCCGATCTCGCGATCATCCGCCTCGAAACCGACAGCCCCATCCCGTTCCACGCCGGCCAGTACATGAGCGTCCAGATCCCCCAGCGTCCCCAGATGTGGCGGTATCTTTCTGCAGCAATCCCCCCGAATCCTCAGGGACAGATCGAGTTCCACGTCCGACGTGTCTCGACCGGGTGGGTCAGCGGGGGTCTCGTCGGTGAGGTCGTGGTCGGCGATCGGTGGACGATCGGTCCACCACTCGGAGGCCTGCAGGTCGACCCGGACAGCAGTCAGGACGTACTCATGATCGCGTCGGGTACGGGCCTGGCGCCACTACGCGCCCAGATCATGGAGATGGCGATGCGCGGCACGAATCCGCGCACCCACCTGTTCTACGGCGGAACCTACCCGTGCGATCTCTACGATCTGGAAACGTTGTGGCACATCGCGATGACGAATCCGTGGCTCACCATCACCCCCGTCATGGAGGAGCTGGAGAACCCGTACTGGCATCCTGTTCCCGTGCGCGAAACGCCCCCGGGTCTCCCGGAGCCGATTCAGGGAAAGCTGGGTAAGGTCGTCGCGAGTTACGGATCGTGGTCCGATCACCAGATCCAGATCTCCGGGTCGCCGTCGATGATCCGCACGACGCTGTATGCCTTGTCTGCCGGGGGGACGCCCCGGCAGAACATCAGCTTCGACCCGCTGTAAATCACGCCCGTGAGATCACGCCCGTGAGATCACGGCGCGCGCGAAGTCGGGGTGCGCGTCCTGCACCACGAGCGCCGAACCGTCGTCCGCAAGTGCCACTCCCACTCCGGCCCGTCGATGCTCGATCATCCGCAGTGCGACGTAGAGCGGCACGAAGGACACCGCGAACACCACGAGCAGCGCGATCCCGTAAGGGCGAGGCGCACCCTGCAGCAGTGCGAACACCAACGCCAGAAACAGGACCGCGAGCGACGTGAACAGCGCTGCCGCGGCGATCTGCCAACGCAGACGCGCCGTGACACACCGCGCACACACCGGCCACTCCACCGCTGCCACCTGCACGGTGTAGGCCGCGGCGAGCGCCGAACCCAGCCGGCTCTCACTGTGCTGCGCCTGCGACCTGTCCGACTTGATCGTCACCCGCACCCGGTCGGTCTCGGGGTCTCCGTGTCGCGAGCAGATCGGCGGCACCGGCTCCACCGGCCGTAGTGCGCCTTCTCCACTGAATGCCGATCCGAAGAGAGCCCCGTCCGAGCTCTCGACCGGCACTCGTACTTCCACCCGCTGCGGGTCCCCGTTCGCCATGCGAGGCAGTATGTCAGGCGACACCCCACATCGGTAGATCGGGCATAACGGGCACTTTCAGACCGGTCGCAAAGCTTCCTCCCGTCGTCCGGCCTTCCGTTGACTCACGACCCACGGAAACCCGGACGAGGTGCGGACACTTCCACTCTCAGCTCGGCAACCACTTGTCGGGTCCGAACACCTCGTAGTGGATGTTGCGCTCCGGAACACTGCGCTCCACAAGCGCACCACGCACGGCCTCCATGAACGGCAGCGGCCCGCACAGGTAGACCTGGGTGTCGGGCTCGACCTCGACCTCGCTCAGATCGATCCGGCCGGCGCGGGTCGTGTCGCTCGCGGGCCGGACTCCCAAATCCTCGTACCAGTGATGGAGGTGAGCGCCCGGTAGTCGATCGACGAGTTCGGAGAGCTCTCGTCGGTGCGCGTGCCGTGACGGCGCGCGATCTGCGTGGAGCACGCTGACATACCGGTCGGACTCCGTGCGAGTGAGATAGTGCAGGAAGCCGATGATCGGGGTGCAACCGATTCCCGCGGAGATGAACAGCAACGGAGCATCGGTGTCGTCGAGGAGGAGATCACCGTACGCCCGCGACACCTTCAGCTCGTCGCCGTCGAACAGGTTGCGGTGCAGATGGTTCGACACCTCCCCTTCGGGAATGACGTGACCATCCTCCGATGTGGTCTCGGGGATCGCCTTGACCGTGATTCCCCAGTACTGGCGCTGTGGAGCGCGAGTGAGGCTGTACTGCCTGATCTGTTGAGCGCCGTCCGGGAGTCGGACGGCCACCGAGACGTACTGCCCGGGTCGCGCGAACGGTAATGTCGACTCGTCGGGGAGCGCCAACGCGAACGAGACCGTGTCGGGTGATTCCTGGGTTCGTTGCCGGACGACGAGTTGCTGCCACACCTCCCCGGGTTCGACCCCCGATTCCCGGTACAACTCGTTCTCCATCGAGATGAGAGCCTTCGCCATCTCCCAATAGACCTCGTCCCACGCGGCCCCGACCTCTGGGGTCACAGCATCTCCGAGCACCTCGACGATCGCGTCGAACAGATGCTTGTGAACGATGTCGTACTGGTCGGCGATGATGCCGAGCGACGCGTGTTTGTTCGCGATCCGCGAGAGCAAGTCGTCGGGTTCTGCGACGCTCTCGGAGACCAGCAGGGTGGCGTATGCGGCGATCGCTCCGGCGAGAGCTCGTTGCTGGTCACCCTGCGCTTGATTCCCCCGGTTGAACAGATCCTTTTCGAGTTCGGGATGCGCGGCGAACATCCGACGGTAGAAAATAGGAGTGATATCGCCGATGGCGGCGCCGACGACGGGAAGGGTCGCGCGCACAACCTCGGCGTTCTGTGCAGACAACATGATCCAACGGTAGGCCTACCACGCCCGCCAGGACCCGCATTCGGGCTTTTCACCTGTGGAAACGAGCATGCAGGATGGTTCTCGGCAACCGCCGAGAACCATCCTGGTGACACTATTGCGCGGACCCCGTCTTCAGCAGCTCCAGAATGATGCCGACGATCACGTCGATGAGTAGCGGTGCAACAGAACCCATTTCATTCCCCTCCCGATGAATGCCATACACCGCGCTCGATGTACAGCGGTGATGCGGTGATTCGAATCCCCATCACCGGAAGTAATCCTCACCCGAGTCGGCGGTTTCCGCTTGCCACGTGACAGACGTCACCCCATAGGACTGGGCAAAGTTGTGACGCTGCACAACTTTTCGGCTCCCGACTTTCGGACGTACCCCTATCGGTACGACGCGCGCAGCGTCTTCTTGTCGAGCTTGCCCAGCGGCGTGAGCGGCAGTGCGTCGAGGAAGTCCACCGACTTCGGCGCGTGGACGGACCCCTTCGCCGCGCGCACCTTCTCGATGAGCTCATCGGCCGGAACATCCTGCCCGTCGCGCAGAACGACACACGCCTTCACCGCCTCGCCCCATTTCTGGTCGGGCACACCGACGACCGCGACCGACGCGACCGCCGGATGCGCCGAGATGACGTCCTCGATCTCGCGGGGAAAGACGTTGAACCCACCTGTGACGATCATGTCCTTCTTGCGGTCGACGATCGTGAGGAACCCGTGCTTGTCGGCGCGAGCGACGTCGCCGGTATGCAGCCATCCCCCGCGCAGCGCCTCGGCCGTCTCGTCGGGCTTGTTCCAGTAGCCCTTCATCACGAGGGGGCCGCGCACACAGATCTCACCGAGTTCACCCTGCGGCACTTCCTGCAGGTCGTCGTCGAGCAGGCGGACGTCGAGCCACGGCACCGGGCGGCCGCACGAGGCGAGGCGTTCGGGGTCGTCGGCGAGGTGCTCTTCCTTGCGCAGCACCGCGATGCTCATACCGCATTCCGACTGGCCGTAGAACTGGAAGAACACCTGCCCGAGACGCTCGATGCCCTCGCGCAGCCGGGCGGGCGACATGGCCGAGGCCCCGTAGAAGAGGGTCTGCAGACTCGACAGGTCACGATTGTCGAAGTCGGGGTGGTCGAGCAGCATGTAGATCATCGTCGGGACGAGCATCGTGGCGTCGATGCGGTACTTCTCGATCGCTTCGAGAACAAGACCGGGCTCGAAGTAGGGCAGCACGTAGAGGCAGCCACCGCGCAGCAGTGTGGGAACGAAGAACGCGGCTCCGGCGTGGGACAGCGGCGTACAGATCAGGAATCGAGGCTGCTCCGGCCACTGCCACTCGGACATCTGGATCTGCGGCAGCGCAACACCGGACCGGAAAGAGCCCATCACGCCCTTGGGCTTGCCGGTGGTGCCCCCGGTGTAGACCATCGACGAAGTGTCCTCCGCGTCGACATGCGCCGCGACGAGTCGCTGTTCGGTGAAGGTGTCGGCCAGCGCGAGGATGTCGGTGGCGATCTTCGAGGGGCCGAGCGAGAACAGATTCTTCAGGGTCGGCACCTGCGTCTTCAGTTCGGCGGCGCGCTCCTCGAAGTGCACGGGGTCGAACACGAGGGTCTCGATCTCCGCGTCGGCGGTGATGTACAGGTGGTCGTCGAGCGACCCCATGGGGTTGAGAGCGCTGTTGCGGCACCCGGCGATCATCGTCGCGCCCATGTTGATGAGAACCTCGGGACGGTTCTTCGACAGCACCGCGACCGACGAGCCCTGCCCGACCCCGACCGACGCGAGTGCCTGCTGGTAGCGGCTGATGGCCGCGCGCATCTCGGCGCCCGTGAGGACGACATCACCCAGGTGCAGCGCGGGGCGGTCGGCACTGCGGTCGAGTGCGGTGATGAGCAGATCCGGGTTGTAGACGGGGCGATGCAGCTCTGCGTACTCCCCGGGTTCTACGTTCTCAGGCATCGGCATCCTTCCGATCGTGGTGACGGCGTCGGTGCGATGGCCGGCAGGTCGGTATATGGCGACCATCACATGCTGTCCGTCACGATAACCGCTCCCCGACCAAAACTGAAACACGTTCCACTCTGTGACATGTCCGAATTTTCGCCTAGAGTGTGGGAACACCGTGCGCACATCACCAGGGGATCCATACATGCAGTCGGCTACGTCCTCATCGCCCGAAACCGAAGTCGCCGTGTCGGCGACCGTTGTCGAACACCACCGGCTCCGTCACGATCTCGCGGTGATTCGGCTCGAATGCACCGAGGGCATGGTCCCGTTCCGTGCGGGTCAGTACGTCGACGTGACGGTGCCCCAGCGCCCCAACCTGCCGCGGCGCCTGTCTCCCGCGTTGCCGCCGTCGATGGACGGCAAACTCGAGTTCCACGTGCGCACCGTCCCCGGAGGCTGGGTCAGCGGCGCGATCGTGAGCGACACCCAGCCGGGCGACGTGTGGGCCATCACCGCACCACGCGGTGGCGATCTCCACCTCGACGACACCGGCCGCATCGCCATCATGGTCGCCGCAGGCACCGGGCTCGCGCCGATGCGCGCGTTGATCCTCGACGCCGCCCGCCGCGAGAATCCGCCGCGCACCTTCTTGTTCATCGGCTCGCGATCGCCGCGCGATCTGTATGCGGCCGACATGCTTTCGCTCCTGGGTGAGGCACTGCCGTGGCTGACGGTCGTCCCCGTCGTGGAGTCGGTGGAAGACCCCTCGGTCCCCGACCCCTGGTACCAGCGGATCCTCTCGCGCGTGGGCGATATCGGCGCCGAACCCGATGATCTGCTCGAGGGCAGCCTCGACGAGATCGTCACGTCCTACGGGGCGTTCGGCGATCACCAGGTCCTCGTGTGCGGACCGGGCGCGATGGTACAGACGACGGTGCAGCGGCTGACCGAATCGGGTACTCCGATCGCGAACATCCGCTACGACCCGTACTGACCGCCCTCCCGAACAGGCGGCTACATGCCGATGACTCGGCGATCGCCGAGCTCGGCGCGGATCCGCACGGTCCGCGCCGCGAGCCGCCATCCGTCGGACGTACGACGCCAGCGGTCGTCGTAGTCGCCCATGCATTCGTAGGTGAGGCCTGCCAGGTCGCCGATCCCCGTGTGGAACGCCCGGAAGCTGCTTCGCACCGCGGCGTCGCTTCCGTCCTGCTCGATCCGGACGTTGCCGATCAGATGCTGGGTAGCACCACACACGTCGAGGCAGTACCTCACGCGTGCAACGGTTTCCGCGACACCGACACTTCCGTACGAATGGGTGTCATCGGTGAGCGACGCCGCGAGCGTCACCCAGTCCTTGTCGTCGAGACAGGTCGCCATCGCGAACAGACTGTCCGCGATGGCGGCCCGGTCCATGCTCATCACCGTCAGGAAGTCACCTTCGATTTCGCGGCGTCGAGGGCGGCGATGTGGCCGTACACGAGGCCCTGGCCGATCGTCGCGCCCGCACCCGGGTACCGGTTGCCGAACGCATTGGCAGCGGTGTTGCCGATCGCGTACAGACCGTCGATGACGTCGCCGTCCTCACGCAGAACCCTGCCACGTTCGTCGGCGCGCAGGCCGCCGCACGTGCCGAGATCGCTGAGCGTCATCTTCACAGCGAAGTACGGACCGTGATCGAGCGGACGCATGTTCGGGTTGGGCTCGACCGTCGGATCGCCGTAGTAACGGTCGTACGCGCTCGCGCCACGGTTGAATTCCGCGTCGACACCTGCGGCGGCGTCCTCGTTGAACCGTCGGAACTGGTCGGCGAACGACTCGACGGGCACGCCCATCGACTCCGCGAGCTCCACTGCATTCGTGCCCTGGTGGGCGATTCCGGCCTTGTACCAGGACCCGGGGATCGGTGCGCGCGGGAAGAGCCCGGCTGCGAACATGTAACTGTTGCGGTACTTCTGGTCGAACACGATCCACATCGACTCGATCGGATCACCGGCGCGCTCGCGCTCGAGGACTAGCTGTCCGAAGGACATGTAGTCCGACGACTCGTTGGTGAAGCGACGACCGGTCTGGTCGACGATGAACGAACCCGGCAGCGACCGCTCGGCGAGCATCACCAGCGGCGCCTTGCCCGGCTTCGTCGGTGCGACGGCGGGGAACCACCAGGCCTGATCCATCAGGTCGACGTCTGCGCCGATCTCCTGCGCGATCTTGATGGCGTCGCCGGTGTTACCTTCGGCGCCCAGGCTCTCGCCGTCGAGCAGCGACTCCGACTGGAACTTGCGACGCCATTCCATGTCGTGATCGAACCCGCCGGCGGCGAGCACGACGCCGCGGCGCGCGGTCACCGTCACCTCGCGGCCGTTCTGCTCGAGAACCGCGCCGGTCACCCGGTCGCCGTCCTTGACGAGCCGGACGAGCGAGGTCTCCGTCCACACCGGGATGTTCGCGTTCAGCACGCCCGCGAACAGGCCCGCCGCGATGGCCTGCCCACCGGCGGCGTACTCACGCTTGACGGCAAGTCCGGCCACGCCCTGAGCGAGACGACGGAAGATGCGCGAGAACCCCTTGACGGGCGTCCGCACCATCAGGTTCATCCACTTGTAGTCGGCGCCGGTCGTGGGCATCGGGAGTCCGGCGTCCATCAGACCCGGGCGCAGCCGGCCACGTTCCGCACCGAGCTGAGAGAGGTTGAAGGGGCGGCACTCACAGGTGCGGCCGACGGCGGCACCGCCGGGACGCTCGGGGTGGTAGTCGGAGTAACCCTCGGCCCAGAAGAACTTCATCGGCGTGGTGCGCTGCAGCATCGCCACCGTCTCGGCGCCGTTGTCGACGAACGCGTCGCCGCGCTCCACAGGAGCGGTGCCGTCGACCACCGAGCGCACGTAGGTGCGGCCACGCTCGACCGTGTCGCCGGTCTTCGCTTCCTTCAGCACGGGGTTCGCAGGCATCCAGAACGCACCGCCCGAGCGGGCGGTGGAGCCACCCACATACTTGGTCTTCTCGACGACGAGCGAGGACAGACCGAGTTCCTTCGCGCTCAACGCCGCAGCCATGCCCGTACCCGAGCCGATCACGAGCAGGTCCACGGTTGTGTCGCGGGCGGGGGTAAGGGGCGGTACTGCGCGTTTCGCCATCGAGGATTCTCCTTCAATTTCGGTGTCCACCGGACGGTAGGTCGCTTCGGGAAGCTCAGATGCGGCTCATCCCGCCCAACGGGATTCATGCTGCTGCCGCGTCATCTGCGGTAACTGTAGAAATCGGGCGTGTGATCGACCCGGAGCCGCGTGAGGTTTCGGTAGCTGATCAACCACGTCCCGTCGACCCTGCGGTATTCCTCGTGGTAGTGGCCCCAACCGTGCAAGTGTTCCTCCACATCACCGTTGGCCCACCACAGCACGTCCTCCATCGCCCAGATCCCCGTCGCGGTGGTATCGGAGGTGAGGACGATCTCCGGGTTGTGCCCGTGATGGGCCGACGTGACCGGGACGGGTCCGTCGAGGAACTGCTGGATCATGTTCTTCAGCGGTTCCCGGCCCACGACGGCACCGGGTCGCTGCGCGGGCGGCAGGTGGCTGTGGTCGCCGCCCTCGAGACGGAACGTCTCGCTGACCACATCCTCGGTGTGCAGCTCGGGATAGCGCTCCCATTGCTTGGTGTCCATCACCCGGAGCCGAGCCGCGAAGAGCCGTTTGATCTCCTCGATCGCCAACGCCTGTTCTGCAGGAGTGAGGGTGAGGGCGGTACCGGACATCAGAGCGTCCGCAGGTCGGCAGGCGACCAGAACGCCCGCATCGACGTGATGCGGCCCTGCTCGTCGAAGGTCATCACATCGATCGGCTCGACCTCGTAGGTGGCGCCGCCCATCGGGGTGGTGACGCGGAAGTGGAACGCTGCGTTCGCTCCACTGATCTTGAGGCTCAGCAGTTCGGTCGTCTGCTTGCTGCCGTCGAGCGCGCCGTAGAACTTCGTGATGGCGTCGCGGCCGACCTTCGGCTCGCTACCGACCGGATCCTCGAGGGTTGCGTCGTCTGCGTACAGGGCGGCGATGGTCGTCGACGAGCCCGACTCCAGTGCGGCCATGTAGCCGGTCACCGTGGCGCGGATCGTGTCGGCCGAAGGGATGCTCTCGATTGTGGACATGCGGGCGACGCTACGACGGTCCGATGTCCACAGGGATACAGTTTCCCGTTGAGCGAGAGACCGGATCCTCGTGCCCTGTTCGACCGCTGATCGGGAGCCGGATCGGTATCTCCCGATCGCGTACCGGACACTGGAAGGACAGTGTCACGGCCTGGTAGGTCATGGCCCGGTAGCAGGACGACGACTTCGGAACGGAGCTGAGTATGACCGCGGAACATGCAGTGCTGGATCCACGCACGATGCGCGACGTGATGGGTAACTTCTGCACGGGAGTCACGGTGATCACCACCCTCGACGGTGAGCAGCCGCTCGGATTCGCATGCCAGTCCTTCACGTCGGTGTCGCTGGAACCGCCGCTGGTGTCGTTCTGCCCGGCTCGTACGTCGACGACCTGGCCCAAGATCCGAGAGATCGGCACTTTCGCGATCAATGTGCTCTCCGACAGCCAGCGCACACTGTGCGGGGCCTTCGCGACGAGCGGCGGAAACAAGTTCCACGGTGTGCGCTGGTCGCCGGGCGACAATGGCGCTCCCGCGATCGACGGTGCGCTTGCACGAGTGGAAGCGACCATCGAAACCGAACACGACGCCGGCGACCACACCATCGTGGTGGCCCGTGTCACCGGGTTGACCACCCTGCATCCGAACAGCCCGCTGCTGTTCTACCGCGGAACGTACGGCACCTTCGAAAACATGTGAGTCGGCCCTGATGTAAGTCGGCCCTGAAGGTAAGTCACAGGAATAGCGGTCGCCGGGAAAGGGTTGCACCGAAGGTGTGCCCGGCGGCCGGTGCCGGGCCCCGACGCGAAGGATCTCTCGGTGACTGTTCCCCTCTCCATCCTCGATCTGGCACACATCGGCAAGGGTGAATCCGCACGCGACAGCTTCGAGGCGAGCGTGAAAATGGCCCAGCTCGCAGAGAAGTGGGGTTACCGACGGATCTGGTACGCCGAGCACCACAACATGCCGACGATCGCGTCGTCGGCGACGAGTGTCCTGATCGCGCACGTCGCCGCGCACACGTCGACGATCCGTCTCGGTGCGGGTGGCATCATGCTGCCCAACCATTCGCCGCTCACCATCGCGGAACAGTTCGGCACCCTCGAAACGCTGCACCCCGGTCGTATCGATCTGGGTGTGGGCCGCGCGCCCGGCAGCGATCAGAAGACCATGCGGGCGCTGCGCCGCGACCCGTCGTCGGCCGACAGTTTCCCGCAGGACGTGCTCGAGCTGCAGGCGTATCTACGTGGTGATTCCCGTATCCCCGGTGTCGACGCGGTCCCCGGCAAGGGCACCGACGTACCGCTCTACATTCTCGGATCGTCCCTGTTCGGCGCCAAGCTCGCCGCGCTCCTCGGGTTGCCGTACGCGTTCGCGTCGCACTTCGCGCCGCAGTCCCTCGAAGAGGCGGTGCAGCTGTACCGAAACGAGTACCAGCCGTCGGAGCAGCACCCCGAACCGCACGTCATCGCCGGTGTCGGCATCATCGCCGCAGACACCGCCGACGAGGCCGCAGAGCTGTTCGAGCAGACGAAGCGTCAGCGCGTGGTGCAGATGGTCGGGCGGGGCCGCACCTTCACCGACGAAGAGATCGACATGCTCCTCGACTCCCCCGCCGGGATGCAGGTGCTCACGATGCTGCGCTACACCGCCGTCGGCACCCCCGACGAGGTGCGCACCTATCTGGACGCGTTCACCGAGCGCGCCCAGGCAGACGAGCTGATCGTCGTGTCGTCGGCGCCGGGTCGCGAGGCGTGGCTGCGGTCGCTCGAGCTGGTCGCGGAGGTCAGTGGGCTCGTCCCGGCCTGACGCTCTCGCGCATGGCCGAACGCGAATGGGAAGGTAATTTCGGCGCAACGTACTCGCGGGTACACTTTGGCCGCCAGCCGGCCACACGCAGTGGGCACCGAGACACCCGCAGGAGCACCATGAAACTTCGCACCCGCGTCATCGCCGCCGCCGTCATCGCCGCCGCAACACTCACGGCCCCCGCAACGGCAGGTGCCGAGGAGCTCCCAGACGATGGCCCCACCATCACGATGACCATCGCCAACACCACCGATGCGCCCATGATCTATGCCGGGGAACGCAACGAATACGGGCGATGGGTCGACAAGCCCGCAACAGTGATCGCGGCTCACGCGACCACGACGGTCAGCGCTGTCGCGGCGGACCGGCGCGGGTTCGGAATCCAGGTGACCTACACGATGCCGGGCGACGGGCACGTGACATTGATGTCGAGCAACTACGGCACCGGCCCTGCGAACGCCGACGGAACACGGATCGACGGCGGAAACGAGCACCGCTATTCCATCTCGTCGCACGTCGACACGGGCTTCCCCTTCATGAAGGTGGCCTACACGGTCGCCCGACCCTGAAACGACAGCCGACCCTGAAACGACAGCCGACCCTGAAACGACAGCGGCCGAACGTCACTCCCCTCGCGAGGTGAGTGACGTTCGGCCGCTTGACACTCGATGAAAGCCCGTCAGCGGGTTGCAGCATCCTTCACTGCCAGATGTGCGAACAGTGCGCTCGCACCGATCGGATTGCCGCCGCCCGGGTAGACGGTGCCGCTCGGTGCTGCCATCGTGTTCCCCGCCGCGTACAGGCCGGCGATCGGCTTACCCGCGGTATCGAGAACACGACCGACCGTGTCGGTCTTCAGACCGCCCTTGGTGCCCAGATCGGAGATCCCGAACTGCGCAGCATGGAACGGTCCCTTCTCGACCGGCACCAGCGCCGAACCCCCGCCGGTGAAAGCAAGGTCGTAGGGCTCGTCGCCGCGACCGAAATCGTCGTCGACTCCCTTGGCGGCGAACTCGTTGAACCGCGCCACCGTCGCCTCGAGGGCAGCCGCCGGAACGCCGATCTGCTCGGCGAGGCCGGCGAGGGTGTCGGCAGACTTCCACAGACCCTTCTCGACGTACTCCTCGGTCTTCGAGAACGGAACGTTCGTCGCCCCGACCGGGGGCACCTCACCGTTGCTGTCGTCGTAGATCATCCAGAACGGCAGCGTCATCGTGCCTGCGTTCATACGGTCGATGATCTCGCGGCCGAGACGGTCGTAGGGTGCGTACTCGTTCGTGAAGCGGTTGCCGTCCTGGTCGACGAAGATGCCTGCGGTGAAGCACAACGCGAAGGCGGAGCGGCCATCCGGGTGGGTCAGTCCGGGCGACCACCATGCCTCACCCATCAGGTCGACGTCGGCACCGACGGCGATACCGGCCTGATGTGCCTTGCCGAGGTTGGACCACGGCCCCATGGAGTCGCGGGCGGCGCCGGGAACGCCGTATTTGCCGCGCATCTCGTCGTTCTGGTCGAAGCCTCCTGCCGCGAGCACGACACCCTTGCGGGCACGGATCGCGCGACGCTCCCCGCCGTTCGACACGATCGCACCGACCACGACACCGTCTTCGACGACGAGCTCTTCGAGCGGTGTGTTGCGGTGCAACTGCACGTTCGGGAACTTGCGCAGCGCGATGAGGAACCGGCCGACGAGGGCGCGGCCACCGATGAGCATGTCGGGCAGCGCGTCGCCGTTGCGTTCGCGTCCGAGCGGGCCACGGATCGACTCGTTGAGTTCCGGGTCGTCGGCGATCGCCAGCGGCTTCGGCACGATGTGACGACCCTCCGCGCGCGCCTTCGGTGCCTTGCCGAAGTAGTCCGGCCACGGGTACGGCACGAACTCGAGATCTGCGTCGATCTCGAGGTAGTCGATCAGGGGTGCGCCGCCGCGGACGTATGCGTCCTGCAATTCGCGGGGAGTCCGGTCGCCGACGACGGCGTGGTAGTACTCGAGTGCGTCCTCGATGGTGTCGTCGTCACCGGCGCGCTTCAGTACAGCGTTGGTCGGGAACCAGACTCCGCCGCCACCGGAGTACGAGGTGGTGCCGCCGTAGTACTCGGAGGCTTCGACGAGGGTGACGGAGAGTCCCTCACGTGCTGCCGTGTAGGCGCCGCAGCACCCTCCGGCTCCCGATCCGACGACGAGTACGTCGCATTCTTCGGCCCAATCCACCATGCTTGATGCCTTCCGCTGCTCGGTTCTGTGGAACACGCCACAGTGTGCCCGTGCGGGACGCTCGCCGGTCGGATGATTCCGCTGATCGGGAGGCTATCGGCGCAGCGGTACGAGACAGGGCAACATCGGTCAGCGTTCGCGTTGGCCGCGCGGCTTCCACACCACCAGCGCATTGCTGCGCGGAATCGGAACCAGTTCTCGTCGCACGGAGCGGAGCTGAGCGATCTCCACCGACATCTCCGCGACCCGCTGCTGCAACGCCTCGACCTGGTTGGTCAATTCGATGATCCGCTTGATACCGGCGAGGCTGACGCCCTCGTCCTGGGACAACCGCTGAACCTCACGAAGCAGTTCGACGTCGCGCGGCGAGTACCGGCGACCGCCACCGCTGGTGCGGTGCGGGGTCACCAGTCCGAGCCGGTCGTAGTTACGCAGCGTCTGCGCGTGCATCCCTGCAAGTTCGGCCGCGACCGAGATGACGTAGACACGTGCATCCGGGTCGGGTGAGTTGCGGAAACCTGGCGTCTCGCTCATCGTGCACCTGCCCATCCTTCACGCGGATCGAATCCACCGGCCTCTTCGGCCTGAAGATATGCGCGCAGCGCCTCGGTCGCCTTGTCGTCGAGGTTCTGTGGGATGGCCACTTTGAGGGTCACCAGCAGATCGCCCGAGCCGCCGCCACGCTTCGCGACACCACGGCCGCGGACACGCATGACCCGGCCGTCGGCGGTGCCCGGCGGAATCTTCAGCCCGACACGTCCTTCCAGCGTCGGCACCGATACGGTGCCGCCCAACACGAGTTCGCCGTAGCTGACCGGAAGCACGAGGGTCAGGTCGTCGCCTTCGCGACCGAACACCTTGTCGGAACGCACATGCACCGTCACGAACAGGTCGCCCGACGGCGCGCCGCGCAGTCCGGCCTCGCCCTGCCCGGCGAGACGGATCTTGGATCCGTCCTTCACGCCGGGGGGAACGCGGACCGTGATCGTCCGCGTCCGGTTCTGCACTCCGGATCCGTGGCAGTCGTGGCACGGGTTGTCGATGATCGAGCCGCTGCCGCGGCAGTCGTCGCACGGCTCCGAGAAACCGAACGCGCCCTGGTTGCGCGAGACGATGCCACTTCCGTTGCAGCGCGGGCAGACACGCGGGCTGGTTCCCGGTTCGGCGCCGCTGCCGTGACACGTGGTGCACGGCGCGGGGCTGGTCATGCGCAGCGGAACGGTGACGCCCAGAACGGCGTCACGGAAGTCGAGTGTGGTTTCGGTTTCGACGTCGGCGCCGCGACGCGGACGCGACCGGGTGGCCCCACCGGTGCCCCCGCCGCGATTGAACACGCCGCCGAAGAGGTCGCCGAGGCCGCCGTCGCCGGCTGCGCCTCCACCGAAAAGGTCGCCGAGGTCGAAGGTGCTGCCCCCGGAGAATCCGCCGCTGCCGGGCTGGAAGCCGCTGCCACCGCCGGGGAAACCCCCGGAGGCGAACAGGCGACGGGTCTCGTCGTATTCCTTGCGCTTGGCAGGGTCGGACAGCACGGCGTTTGCTTCGCTGACCGCCTTGAAACGTTCCTCGGCGGCGGTGTCGCCGGGATTGGCGTCGGGATGCAGGTCCCGTGCCAGCTTGCGGTAGGCCTTCTTGATCTCGTCGGCCGATGCGGACGAGGAAACGCCCAGATCCTTGTAGAAGTCCTTCTCGATCCACTCCCGTTGGCTCACTGGGCGCCTCCTCCTTCCGTTGTTGTTGTTCTTACTCTGCGCCGGACTCGTCCGACGGCTTATCTTGCGGTGTGTCCGACGGATCTCCGTCGGTCACAGTCACCATCGCGTGCCGCAGGATCCGCTCGTTGTAGCGGTAGCCCTTGCGCAGGACTGTCCCGAGAACGGGATGGTTTCCGTCACCCTCCATCTGGACCGCTTCGTGGAGTTCGGGGTCGAAGGGGTCGCCCTCCACTCCGAATCCGGCCAGCCCGAGCGAGTCGAACACGGTGGTCAACTTGTCGGACATGGCCTTCAGCGGGCCCGACTCGAGATCTCCGTGTGCTCGCGCACGGTCGAGGTCGTCGAGCACGTCGAGGAACTTCGCCGCGACCGAGGCCTTGGCTTCCTCCACCGCTGCGGTGCGCTGGGCGTCGGACCGGCGCCGGTAGTTGGCGTACTCGGCTGTGACGCGCTGCAGATCTGCAGTGCGCTCGGCGAGTTCGTCCGATTCCGGCGCCTCCACCGATCCCTCGGCGGTCACTTCTGCGTCACCCTCCGAGTCAGGAGCAGGCTCCACCACGTCGCCTTCGAGAGGCTCGGTGTCGCGAACCTCGAAGGTTTCCGGGTCGATCCGTCGCTTGTCGGTGACGGTTACCGGCTCCTGCTCTGGGGTACCCGAAGTCACTTCTTCTCCGTGTCGTTGGGCTCGTCGACAACCTCGGCGTCGACGACGTCGTCGGCACCGGCGGCTGCGCCGTCACCGGCTGCCGCACCCTCGGCGCCCTGCGCCTCGTAGATGGCCTGGCCGAGAGCCTGCGACTCGGTCGCGAGCTTCTCGACGGCAGCCTTCACCGCGGCGATGTCGGATCCGGCGAGAGCGTCGTTGGCTTCCTTGATGGCAGCCTCGACCTTCTCCTTGACGTCGGCCGGCACCTTCTCCTCGTTGTCCTTGATGAACTTCTCGGTCTGGTGCACGAGCGACTCGGCCTGGTTACGAACCTCGGCCTCCTCGCGACGGGTCTTGTCTTCCTCGGCGTGGGCCTCGGCGTCCTTGACCATCCGGTCGATCTCTTCCTGGGACAGGCCGGAGCCGTCCTGGATCTTGATCGTGTTCTCCTTGCCGGTGCCCTTGTCGCGGGCGGTGACGTGCACGATGCCGTTGGCGTCGATGTCGAAGGTCACCTCGATCTGCGGGACACCGCGCGGAGCCGGTGCGATACCGCCGAGCTCGAACGAGCCGAGCAGCTTGTTGTGCGCTGCGATCTCACGCTCGCCCTGGAAGACCTGGATCTGCACGGACGGCTGGTTGTCGTCGGCCGTGGTGAAGGTCTCGGACCGCTTGGTCGGGATCGTGGTGTTGCGCTCGATGAGCTTGGTCATCACGCCGCCCTTGGTCTCGATACCCAGCGACAGCGGGGTGACGTCGAGCAGGAGGACGTCCTTGACCTCACCCTTGAGCACGCCGGCCTGCAGGGCTGCGCCCACAGCGACGACCTCGTCGGGGTTGACACCCTTGTTGGGTTCGCGGCCACCGGTGAGCTCGCGCACCAGGTCGGTGACGGCGGGCATACGGGTGGAACCACCGACGAGCACGACGTGGTCGATGTCGCCGACAGCAATGCCTGCGTCCTTGACGACCTGCTGGAACGGTGCACGGGTGCGCTCGAGGAGATCGTTGGTGATCTTCTGGAACTCCGAGCGGGTCAGCTGCTCGTCGAGGAAGAGCGGGTTCTTGTCTGCGTCGACCGTGATGTACGGCAGGTTGATGGACGTCGACTGCGAGCTCGACAGCTCGATCTTCGCCTTCTCCGCAGCCTCACGCAGGCGCTGCAGGGCCATCTTGTCCTTGGTCAGGTCCACGCCGTGCTGCGACTTGAACTTGTCGACGAGCCAGCTCACGACGCGCTCGTCCCAGTCGTCGCCACCGAGGTGGTTGTCGCCGGAGGTGGCACGCACCTCGACGACGCCGTCGCCGATCTCGAGGAGGGACACGTCGAACGTGCCGCCACCGAGGTCGAAGACGAGGATGGTCTGTTCCTTCTCACCCTTGTCGAGGCCGTATGCGAGCGCAGCCGCGGTGGGCTCGTTGACGATGCGCAGGACGTTGAGGCCGGCGATCGTGCCGGCTTCCTTCGTAGCCTGACGCTGGGAGTCGTTGAAGTACGCGGGGACCGTGATGACCGCGTCGGTGATGTCCTCGCCCAGGTACGCCTCGGCGTCGCGCTTGAGCTTCATCAGCGTGCGAGCGCTGATCTCCTGCGAGGTGTACTTCTTGTCGTCGATCGCAACGCTCCAGTCGGTGCCGACGTGGCGCTTGACCGAGCGGATCGTGCGGTCGACGTTGGTGACCGCCTGGTTCTTGGCGGGCTGGCCCACCAGAACTTCGCCGTTCTTCGCGAACGCAACAACCGACGGGGTGGTGCGTGAACCTTCAGCGTTGGCGACCACAACGGGTTCGCCGCCCTCCAGAACGGAGACGACCGAGTTGGTGGTCCCGAGGTCGATACCGACCGCACGAGCCATGATTTCCTCCAAATGCTTCGAGAATGTTCTTTTGCTCAACCTGAGCCTGTCCGACTCACACTGAGCGTGCTCGACTCGACTTTGCACCCACAGGACCCTGCAAGTCAAGCAAGTTGAGTCAGATACGCTCAAGTTGTCTGATGGGTCCAACGGCAAGTATCGGAGAAATGTTCCGGATGCGACATAGATCACATCCTTGCTACAGAAATCGACCTTTACACCACTTCCGAAGCAGCGCATCTGTCCGCAGGCGTTGTCACCGCGAGTTGTCCACAGACGCCCCCGTTGTCCACAGATTCGGTGCTCCGGCCGTGAATCCGCCCGATCTCGTCGCAGCGAGCCACGACGCTGGCGGACATGACCGAACCACCACTCCGGCTCCGATCCGATCTACTTGCCTCCGGCACAACCTCCGACGAGATCCGACACGCCCTGCGCAGCGGATCACTGAAGCGCATCGCGCGCGGCGTCTACGTCGACGGCACCACCGACCTCGACCCACTCGCGCAACACCGCGCCCGCCTGTCGACGCTCCGCGGCACGCTCTCCGACGGCGAAACCATCAGCCATATTTCGGCTGCCATCCTGCACGGATTCGATCTGTGGGACGTCGATCTCACGCGAATCCACGTCACCCGCGACCGTGCTTCCGGCGGGAGCCGCCGCGACACACGACACACCCATACGACGCCACTTCGACCCGACGAGATCTGCCGCGTCGACGGCGTACCTGTCACTTCCATCGCACGGACGGTCGTCGATCTGGCACGTACTTTGCCGGTCGACCAGACGGTGATCGCCGGAGACTCCGCACTGCGGATGTACCCGGACACCGCGTTGTCATTGCCCGATGCGCTGGCAGCGGGACGAGCGCGGCAGGGAATAGCGAAGGCTCGCCGGACAGTGGAGTTTCTCGACGGACGCAGCGAGAGCCCCGGCGAATCACTCAGCCGGCTCCGAATCCACACCGCCGGCCTCCCCGCACCCACACTCCAGCACGAACTCCGAACCGACTCCGGAGTGTTCGTCGCCCGGCCCGACTTCTTCTGGAAGGACCGAGGCGTGATCGGAGAGTTCGACGGGCGAGGCAAGTACGGTTCCGACGAACCCGGTTCGACCGCCGAGACCGTGCACCGAGAGAAGCTCAGGGAGGACGCGATCCGGTCGCTCGGCTTCGAGGTGGTGCGCTGGACGTGGCGGGAGGTCTTCGAGTTCGGCCCGGTACGCGCACGCCTCGTCGACGCAGCAGGCAGAGCACGTCGACGGTGGTAACAGCGACAACGGACAGATACAACGCTCCGCAGAGGTTGTATCTGTCCGTTGCTCCGCTTCTACGACGACCGGGACTCGTCGGCTCTCGTGATGAACTCGATCTGCTCGGGACTCGGTCCGCAGAACTCCTGCTCGATCCGCTGCGCGTTGTCGGTGTGCATGCGGAACAGGCTGTCGCGCAGGCCTTCGTCACCACCGTGGAACTGTTCGAGCAGCCCCATCCACTGCGCCGCCATCTCCTGCGCTTCGGCGCACGTCGGGTCCATCCCCGCGCTCAGCGCCGCATCCACGCGCGGGATGAGAACTTTCCACGACATTTCCGCCGCCGCGATCGTCTCCTCACCCAGCACTGCGCGCCGCTCGGCGAGATCCGCGAGCTGGGATTCGTCGAAATATCGCTTCACTGTGTCGTCCACGTCGATCACTCCTCTGATCACTTCGAGGAAGTCGGCGACCGAGGCGTCCGGCGAGGTGCGTACCTTCCGGCCGAGCATCTCGACGTGCGCGCGCAGCATTCGTGTCGCGGCAAGTTGCTCGTCCAGATAGGCGCGGTGCGCGTCGAGGATCTCCGACAGTGATGTGTCCCCGTCGGTGACCGCCGCGATGGCATGGAGCGACAAACCCAGCTGACGCAGAGCAAGCACCTGATACAGCCGGTGCACGTCCTGTTCCTCGTACAGCCGGTGCCCCGCGGAAGTCCGCCCCGACGGACGCACCAGGCCGATCTCGTCGTAGTGATGCAGTGTCCGCACCGTCAGGCCGGTCTCCGTTGCCAGTCGACCGACCTTCCATTGCCGGCCGGAACGTGTCGTCCGCATCGTTCACCCACTTCCACCGGCGCTCTCTGCACCGGCACAATCGACGCTAGGACCTCACGTTACGTAAGGATCAAGTCGACGCGACACCCATGACGAGACGCTGTCCGAACGCGAGGCAGAGGTTGCCGACCTCGCCGTTTGGAGCCTCACCTACCGTGAAGTAAGGAAACGCCTGTACATTTCCGCGAAGACCGTGGAACATCATGTCGCCGGATCCGTCGTCGCCTCGGCGCCGGAACTCGTTCCGAGCTGATCTCCATGCTCAGAGCGATGGGGTACGGCGTCGATGTTCGGCGACGTGAAAACGACCTACCTGAATGGGGGAACTTCGGCATGTCCGTAGGCGTAGGCCTGAGGGTAGGCACTTCCGTATCGTCGGTCGCCGTCACATCCTCCTCCCCCGGACGGCCCGACCCGGAACCCATCGAACGCCGGACCGCAGTGCACCTGCACTCCGACGGCACCGCCACGCTGGGTGAGCACCACGTCGTCGACGGCAACACCAGTTCGTTCACCGACTTCGTCGACCGGCTGGGACGATCCAACGGCGTCCGCGCCAACGACGGCGCCCTCTCCCGCGCAGAAGACCTCGTCGCGACCGCGATGGAATGTCTCATCGCCGACGCCGGGACCATGATCGGCAACGCACACCACACCGTCGTGGCGTCGCACCCCACCGACTGGCCGCCGTCGACCGTCGCGCTGCTCCGCAACGCCCTCGACTACGTGGGTCTGCGACACGTGTCGCTCATCTCCGACGCCGAAGCCTCCGCCGCGTGGTTCGAATCGCAGGTGGCACACCAGACCGGCCGACTCGTCGCCGTTTACCACATCGACCCGCACGGCACGACCGTGACACTGGTCCGGTCAGGCGTCGTCGCGGGTAAGGCGTTCCGCTTCGCTGAGGGCGACGCCACGTCCGTCTCCGCGCAGTTGTCGGCCGCGCTCGGAGCATTCGGCTGGCTCGTGACCAATCTCGACGCAATCGTCGTGACGCTCGACGAGACTGTCGACACCAGCGCCGCGCAGATCGTCACCCAGTCCATCAAGGCCGGTCTCGGTGTGCGATGCGCACTCGCACCCGACCCCCACCAGACGATGGTTCGTGGTGCGGCGCTCGCTGCCGCCGCGGGGTCGGTGGATCTCCTCGGGTCCACGCAGGTGCTTCCCGTTGCTCGCCCGACCGGCCCGAAGCGCGGCGGCCTGGATCCCGAGACCACCACGGTGATCGCGAAGATCACGCCTACGGCTGCGGCCGCCACCACCTCCGCAGGCGCTGCCGGAGGCGTCGGCTTCGCGAAGAACACAGCATCCGCCAACGCTGCCTCACCCGGCACGGTGAGTTCGGCCGCAGAGCCGACAGACCCAGCTTCCGGCGCCGACGAACCCGGCAAGAAGTCGAAGGTCGGCGTCTGGGCGGCAGCCGCAGCGGTTGCGGTGATCGTCGGCGCGGGGATCCTCGTCTTCTCGCTGCGCGACACCTCCACCGCGAGCGCGACCCCGCCGTCGCCCACGCCGGCCTCGATCTTCTCGACGACCACGCAGTCCCAGCCGAAGCCGACCTCGACGGCGCCCACGACTTCCGAGACATCGGCGACCACGGACACCGCAGAACCCGACGACACGGCGCCCGAGTACACGGCGCCCGGATATGTGGCCACGAACGTCCCGCAGACGCAATACGAGGCGGAAACCTCGAACACCGAGTCGTCGACGACCACCGAGAAGAACACCTCGACCACCACTGCGCCGACGAGCAGCAGCACGGGTTGGTCGCGGCGAAATCCGCCGAACGAGCCGAGCATCGGTTCGGGTGGTGGCGCAAGCCAGCCGTCGCCATCTCCGCCGTCGACGCCGAAACCTTCCGAGGAACCGGAACCCGATCCCGGGTCGGATCCAGAACCCGGGGAATCGGGTACGTCAAGCGCTGCCCCCTCCTCGACAGCCACCACGACGTCCGCAGAGATCTAGTCGAATCGGGCCCTCCGACCCCTTCAAGATCAACGTCCGGTACCGTACGCTATCCCGGGAGCACTCGACCCCACCGGGCGAAGACCACAAAACACCAGTTCACACACAAGATCGACCAATCACGAAGGGCCTTCATGCGTCACTCGCCGGCGTCGCGCGCCGCAGTCCGAACCACCATCCGTCGTGCCGTCGTCGTCGCGGCATCAGCGGTGCTGCTGATCGGACCGCTGACCGCCACCGCGAACGCCGCTCCCGCGGACCGGACGCCCGAACTGCCGGCGGAACTCGTCGAGGCCGTTCAGCGGGATCTCGGGCTCACCCCTGAGCAGTACCTCGAACGCGCAGCCCGCGCCCAGGAGCTGAACAGCTACGCACGCGACTTCCGCGCCGAGCGCCCCTCGGACTTCGCCGGAGCATGGATGAGCGCCGACGGAAGCCCTGTCGTCGCCGTCACCAACCGTGACGCAGCGCGCCAGGCCGAGAAGGACGGCTACCAGGCCACGGTCGCGCCCATCTCGGCCGACGGCCTCGAGCGAGCCCTCGCAGAGCTCAACCGGTGGGTCGCCGCACTGCCCCGTGAAGTGTCGTCACAGGTCAACAACACGTCGATCGATGTGCTGAACAACCAGATCGTCGTCGACATCGTCAATTCGCCCCTCGGCCGCGCGCTGAACCTGCCGTCGCTCATCGCGAACATCCAGGTGCAGCTGACGCCCGGCATGCCGGCCAACGATCCGGCCCCGCTCGGCGGCGACACCTACATCACCGCAGACGGCGACGTGCGCGACACACCGCTCGAGCGCATCGGTATCTGCTCGTTCGGGTTCAACGGTGTCGACGCGAACGGCGATCCCGTCAACATCACCGCCGGCCACTGCGACGCGGTAGCCCGCGACGAGGGCGGATCCACCGTGTACCTGCCCAACCGCGGGAACATCGACGAGAGCGTGCAGATCGGCTCGTTCACGAGTTCGACGGCAGGCACCGACAGCAACCTCGACTACGGCATCATCTCGCTCAACGATGCGGGCGTCGACGCAGGCCTCGACCGTCCGACGGTGCGCGGCGGCAACGGTTCGACACTGACGGTCACCGGGATTGCACGTCCTGTGGTGGGCGCTCCCGTGTGCAAGTCGGGACAGTCCTCGTCGTTCACGTGTGGTGTGGTTGCAGCCGACCACGTCGAGACCCAGCTCCTCTACGCCAATGGCAGCGCGAGCACCATTCGCGGATTCGCGACCACCGCATGCACCCTGTCGGGCGACAGTGGCGGCGCCATCGTCACGGGCACTCTCGCGCTCGGCGTCATCTCGGGTTCGAACAGTGCGGGCGCCCCCGACTGCGTCGAAGCCAATCTGGTGCTTTCCAGCAGCGGCGGAACGTCGAGCCTCGGGATCTCCGTCGGCGACATCGCAGACGCCACCGGAACCCGCGTACGCACGGAATCCGCATCCCAGTAATCACAAAAGTCACACGCGACACTCTGGTGACGGGAACATTCGCTCCCGTCACCAGTGTCAGCCAATATGATCGTGTCGCCGATCCGCTCCGATCGGCCTCTCCACGCGATGCGTGGAGGTCAATGAGAAAGGTATCCATGCGACGCTCCTTCGCACGTCGGGCAGCCGTCATCGGCTCAGCCGCCGCGCTCCTCATCGGACCTGCCGCGCTCGTGGCACAGGCCGACCCGGCCCCCGTCCAGACCACGGACCTGCCCGCCGAACTCGTCGAAGCGTTGGATCGAGACCTTCAGATCAGCCCTGAGCGGTTCCTCCAGGACGCCGCACGAAGCCAGGATCTGGCACGTTTCGCAGAGACGGCACGCGAACAGTTCGCCGCCGTGTTCGCCGGTGTGTGGCTCGACGACCAGGGCACAGCCACCGTCGGACTCGCGGAAGGTGAGCAGTTCGACGAGGCCCGCACCTCCGCCGAGGATGCCGGGTTCGCCGTGCAGCGGACCGAGGACAGCGAGAACGCCCTCAACGACGAACTGAAGGCTCTCAACGACTGGCTCGAGACGCAGCCGCCCGCCATCGCCGATGTGGTTCGCGGTGTCGCTATCGACGTCATCAACAACGACATCATCGTGCGCGCCGAGAATGTCGCCGGAATCGAACTGCCCGAATTCCTCTCGGGCGTGCGGGTGTTGTTCGCTCCCGTCGAGCTCACGCCGCAGCCCGCCGCCGACCTGCATCCCGTTGCCGGGAACGCAGCACCCGACGCGCTGCTCGGTGGCGACGCCTACGCATCGCTCGGACAGGGAACTGGCCTGCGCTGCTCCCTCGGCTTCAACGCCGAGGACAACCGCGGACCCGTCAATATCACCGCCGGTCACTGCGACCCGAACCGCGCTCAGGCCGGCACCGACTGGGCGTCCGATGTGTACCAGCTGAACGGTGAGACGCTCGGTCAGCACCTCGGCTCGTTCGAGAAGACCAGCCTGGACGACAGCGACTACGCCATCATCCGCCCCACCGGCCAGGCCGAGAGCCGGTTCGAGAACAACGGCGTCCGCGTGCCGGGTGCCGCGCCTCTGCCGATCACCGGCACCGCCGATCCCATCGTCGGAACGCCCGTCTGCAAGTCGGGTCTGCGCACCGGTTACAGCTGCGGCGTCGTGACCGCGGCGAGCCAGAACGTCGAGATCGGTCACCGCGTCCTGCAGAACGGCTTCTCGACCAACCTGTGCGCACTCCAGGGCGACAGTGGCGGCACGCTCGTCACCGGCACCCTGGCCATGGGCATCTCGAGCGCCTCGAACGTCGGCCAGTACGGCATGTGCGAGATCGCCAGCATCGTCAGCGGCCTGCTGGGCGAATCCCCCGAACTGTTCGCGACGCCGATCAACTCGATCCTCGCCGACAACCCGGGTCTGAAGATCCGCACCAGCTAGCCCTCACGTAAGCAACAGTGCCCGCCTTCCACTCGGAAGGCGGGCACTGTTGCTTACGGCCGCGGCGTCCTGCCACTGTCTGCTACCCGCTGCCCGCCCACCCGCTTCCGAGCGAATGTATCCTTCGTCTCCTTCATCGAGACGAGTGGCACATTCGCTCAGTCGTGGTGGGAAGCTCGGGCCGGGCGTGGGTGCGGAGTGTCGACGCGGCATCAAGATCGAAGCGGGATAAGCTCCGGAAATCTCGTTCGGCCGCACAACGAACGATGACGGGGAGGCCCCCGCTCATCGGCGGCGAATTACAGGGAGGACGTAAATGTTCGGATCGAGCATTGGAAGCGCCGATTTGGTAGCGGGCTGGATCAACCTCTTGCTCCAGCTGTTCTGGTTCAGCTGACACGGAACGGCCCCGCCGTCCAATGGATGGCGGGGCCGTTCGTCGACTGAAGAATCAGTTCGCGTACACCGTGGTTCCGGGAGGAGCCGTCAGCGTCTGGATGAGGCCGACGCCCGCGATGACAAGCGTCGGGCCGCCCGCGGCGATGGTGCCGAGCACACCGCCGACGGCGGCTCCCGGAACACACCCGACTGCCAGGAGCGGAAGCGTCGCCACCGAGCCGACAATGCAGCCGATGACGGTACCGGTCAGACCACCCACGGCAGTCGCAATACCGAGCTGCGACGCGAAGTTCTGCTGAGCCTTGAGGTTCTCATCGGGCGAAGCCACGTCCGTCACCTTGAGCGCGACGGGCGTGATGCCCGGGACAACCTTGTCCTCGGGTGCAACGGGAGTCGCCTGCGTCAGGTCGGTCGACGGCGTCAGCGTGAGGGTCTTGCCGTCCTCGCTGATCTCACGCTCGAACGGCAGCTGAATGTCGCCGAGCTGGATTGCCAGCGGCAGGCTGACGACAGTGTTGCCGGCGTCGTCCTGCAGTTCGACGCTCTGGCCGTCGCCCGAGACCTGGAACGCGCCTGCGTCGATGACGGTGACGACCGACTGGCCGTCCACCTTCGACTCGTAGTTGATCTCGTCCGGGGCTGCCGGGGCCGCGTAGGAGGTTCCAGCCGTGATCCCCATTGCGGCGATGGTCATCGTCGCTACAGCGGCAAGCTTCCTGAGCTTCATGTATTTCCGTTCTGTGACATGGCGCACGCCTGAAGACGCCCCCATATTTCTCTGTACGCGTGAGACTTCCGAACCCCCGACGACGTTCTTTTTGTCCGAAAGTCACGTCCGGTCCAGAATCATAACTGACGTCACAGCGATTTGTTATCCGGGTAAGGCCTGATAGATGCCGAATCGTAGCCAAAAGCGCTTACATGCCACACATTCCACGTAGCGCAGTTAGGACATCCTGGCTCGAATTGGCGGAATACCCGAATATACGGTGGCCTCCGCACTGACTCAGCAGCACGACAGCTAGTTACCAGGTAGTAACTCCAACATAGTTACCAGCGGGTAACTTAGCGTGCGTTACGATGCTGAGGCTTATACCAGGCGGGCTGTCCGCCCCCGACACGAAAGGCCACGTATGAATGCCCTGACGATCACGTTGGGCACGATCGGCGTGCTGCTCAGCCTCGTGTGTTGGTACTCCTTCATCGGCGGCGCGTGGAAGATGGTCAACACCATCCGGATCGGCCAACCGGCCCCGGACCGGTGGCGTCCGTTCTTCCCGCGCTTCAAGCAGATGATCGTCGAGTTCCTCGCGCACACGAGAATGACCAAGTTCCGGACCGTCGGCTGGGCTCACTGGCTCGTCATGGTCGGCTTCATGCTCGGCGCGATCGTCTGGTTCGAGGCATACGGCCAGACGTTCAGCCCCGAGTTCCACTGGCCCCTCATCGGCAACACCGCGGTCTACCATTTCCTCGACGAGATTCTCGGCCTCGGCACGGTGATCGGCATTCTCGTGCTCATCATCATCCGCCAGCTGAACCACCCGCGTCAGCCCGGCCGGATGTCGCGCTTCACCGGCTCCGATTTCAAGGCCGCGTACTTCGTCGAGGCAGTCGTCCTCATCGAGGGCCTCGGCATGATCTTCGTGAAGGCCGGCAAGATCGCCACCTACGGCGGCGGCCACATGAGTACCGACTTCTTCACGATGAACCTCGCCAAGCTCCTCCCCGCGAGCCCCGAGATGGTGTCCGTCTTCGCGTTCATCAAGTTGATGTCCGGCATGATCTGGCTGTACATCGTCGGCCGCAACATCACGTGGGGTGTCGCATGGCACCGTTTCGCCGCGTTCGCCAACATCTACTTCAAGCGTGAGGACGACGGCGGCGTCGCCCTCGGTGCCGCGAAGCCCATGATGTCGAAGGGCAAGCCCGTCGACATGGAAGAAGCCGATCCCGACACCGACACCTTCGGTGCCGGTCGCATCGAGGACTTCTCGTGGAAGGGCTGGCTGGACTTCAGCACCTGCACCGAGTGCGGCCGCTGCCAGTCCCAGTGCCCCGCATGGAACACCGGTAAGCCGCTGTCGCCGAAGCTGCTCATCATGTCGCTGCGCGACCACGGCAACGCCAAGGCTCCCTACCTGCTGGCCGGTGGCCGCACGGACATGGGCGGCGACGAGGTCGGACTGGTCGACAGCGAAGGCAACGTCGACGAAGCCGCACTCGCCAAGATCCCCGAGGCGGCACGTGCCGAAGCGGGCCGCAAGCTCGTCGGCGAATCGGCCGAACTCGTCGAAGCCGGCGAACTCACCCCCGTCATCGACACCGAGACGCTGTGGAGCTGCACCAGCTGTGGTGCGTGTGTCGAGCAGTGCCCGGTGGACATCGAGCACGTCGACCACATCATCGACATGCGTCGCTACCAGGTGCTCATCGAATCGGACTTCCCGTCCGAACTCGCGGGTCTGTTCAAGAACCTCGAGAACAAGGGCAACCCCTGGGGCCAGAACTCCAAGGACCGTCTCAACTGGATCAACGAGATGGACTTCGAGATCCCGGTCTTCGGTCAGGACGCCGACAGCTTCGACGGCTACGAGTACCTCTTCTGGGTCGGTTGCGCCGGCGCCTACGAGGACCGCGCCAAGAAGACCACGAAGGCCGTCGCCGAACTGCTCGCCACCGCTGGCACCAAGTTCATGGTGCTCGGCGCCGACGAGACCTGCACCGGCGACTCCGCTCGCCGCGCGGGTAACGAGTTCCTGTTCCAACAGCTCGCGCAGCAGAACATCGAGGTCCTCGACGGCGTCTTCGAGGGTGTCGAGCAGAGCAAGCGCAAGATCGTCGTCACCTGTGCGCACTGCTTCAACGCGCTGAACAACGAGTACCCGGAGGTCGGCGGCAACTACGAAGTCGTCCACCACACCCAGCTGCTCAACCGCCTGGTGCGGGCGAAGAAGCTGGTCCAGGTCACGTCGGTCGGCGAAGACGTCACCTACCACGACCCGTGCTTCCTCGGCCGCCACAACAAGGTGTACAACGCGCCGCGTGAACTGATGGCCGCGTCGGGCGCGAAGCTCGTCGAAATGCCTCGCCACGGCGAGCGGTCCATGTGCTGTGGTGCCGGTGGCGCCCGCATGTGGATGGAAGAGCGCATCGGTAAGCGCATCAACGTCGATCGCGTCGACGAGGCGTTGAGCACCGATCCCAAGAAGATCGCGACGGGCTGCCCGTTCTGCCGCGTCATGCTCACCGACGGTGTCACGGCACGTCAGGAAGAGGGCAAGGGCGAAGGTGTCGAGGTCGTCGACGTCGCGCAGCTCATGCTCGAGTCCATCGCACGGGTCGAGGCAGAGAAGCTCACGGAGAACCTCAAGGTGATCCAGGAGCCGAAGACTCCGGTCGAGGCCGAAGCTGTCGCCGAGGCCATCGAGGAAGAACGCGTCGAGGAGATCGAGGAGGCTGCGGCCACCCCTGAAGCTCCCAAGACGACGGGTGTTCCGAAGGCCGGCGGTCTGCAGATGAAGGGCGGACTCAAGGGACCCGGCGCCAAGAAGGCAGCCGCTCCCGCTGCAGCTCCGGCCGCTGAGACTGCGGAGGCTCCGAAGGCGAAGCCCGGTGGCCTGCAGATGAAGGGCGGGCTCAAGGGACCCGGCGCCAAGAAGGCAGCGGCACCTGCAGCAGCCGCACCGGAGGCCGCCGCTCCCGAGGCGTCTGCACCGTCCGAAGCTCCGGCCGTCCCGAAGGCCAAGCCCGGCGGACTGCAGATGAAGGGCGGACTCAAGGGACCGGGCGCCAAGAAGGCAGCGGCACCTGCAGCAGCCGCACCGGAAGCCGCCGCTCCCGAGGCATCTGCACCGGCGACCGAGTCGGCACCTCCGACCGCCAAGCCCGGTGGTCTGCAGCTCAAGAGCGGACTCAAGGGACCGGGCCCGAAGAAGGCTGCGCCTGCAGCCAAGCCCGCAGCAGAACCGGCTCCCGAGCCGGAAGCCGCGGCCGAGCCCGAAGCCGCTCCGGAGGCGCCGGCCGCAGCTCCGCCCAAGGCCAAGCCCGGCGGACTGCAGATCAAGGGTGGCCCGAAGCCGCCCGGCCGTAAGTAAGCAGGCCTAGTACAAAGCAAGCAGCCCTGGTGGTCATCCACCAGGGC
>NZ_JBHWWZ010000039.1:0-45587 GCF_042730275.1 Rhodococcus sp. NPDC060086 | reverse complement strand
CCGGATTCCGGTGCGCGGCCCCATCCATTTCCAGACCCTACCGGGCTGAGAACCTTGATGTTGCGGCCGAATAATCCTTCTCGATCCGCGCGACTATGGCCTCGACCGGCTCGACTGCGTCGATGAGACCGAGCCCTTGGCCCGCTGCCCAGATGTCTTTCCACCGACCGTGAACGTCGCCCGCGGCGTTGTAGTCACGTGCCGCGGGAGCGGTGAGCGCCTCGGGATCGAGCCCGTTGGCGATCAGGCTCGGCCGCAGCCAGGAAGCGGGGGTGCCGGTGACTCCGGAACTGACGATGAGGTCGTCCGATGCATGTTCGACCACCATCTGTTTGTAGTTGCTCGGTGCCATGCTCTCCGCAGCGGTCAGGAAACGAGTACCCATGTACACCAGATCGGCTCCCGCAGCGACGGCTCCCGCCACACCCCAGCCGTCGGCGATCCCACCACCGACGACGACCAGGCCGTCGAAGAATTCCCTTACGGCGGAAACGAATGCGAATGGTGACAGGTGTCCGGTGTGGCCACCGGCGCCGGCCGCGATGCAGGCCAGGCCGTCGACACCGAACCCGGCAGCCTTGCGGGCCAATCGAACGGTCGAGACGTCGGCGAGTACGAGACCGCCGTATCCCTTGACCGTGTCGATTACCGGCGCCGGAGGACCGAGAGCAGTGATGACGACAGGAGGCCGATGCTCGGCCACCAGTTTCAGGTCGTCGCCGAGTCGTTGATTGGAGCTGTGAGTCACAAGGTTGACGGCCCACGGAGCATCGAGCGGACCGGCAGCCTCGAGGCAATCGGTGATCGTGCCCATCCATTCGTCGAGTTCGGCGGTGGTGCGGCAGTTGGGAGTCGGAAATGCCCCGACCACACCGGCTGCGCCTGCTGCAACGACGAGTTCGGGTCCCGAGACGAGAAACATCGGTGCGACGACCACCGGTACTCGGAGTCTGGAGAGCAGGTCGGATGCGGACGAGGTCATCGGTTCTCCAGAAGGTCGGCGCGAATGTGGCGTCGCAACAGTTTGCCGACCGGGTTGCGGTGCAGCGTGTCGACGAGCGCGATACGTTCGGGCAGTTTGAACGAGGCAACCTCACGCGCACGTAGGTGAGCGACGAGGTCGGCGAGGGTCGGTTCCGTGTCTGGGGCCGGAACGACGACGGCGCAGCATTTCTCACCCAGGGTCTCGTCCGGAACGCCCACGATCGCAACCTCGGCGACAGCCGGATGATCCTGCAGGAGACCCTCGATTTCGGCGGGTGCGATGTTCATACCACCGCGAATGATGATCTCCTTGCTCCGGTCGACGAAGCGCAGATATTCGCCGTCGTCACCGCACAGTTCGAATATGTCGCCGCTGCAGAGGAACCCGTCCTCATCGAATGGGGTTGCGGCCGTAGATCCTTCGATGTACCCGGCGAACACGGTAGGGCCCTTCAAGCGAAGTTCGCCGCGACCGCCGACGGTGTCGACCCGCGAGCCGGTGACCGGGTCGACCAACCGCACCTCGGTGCTACGGCTCAGACGCACCGTCCACTGCCGGTCCGGTGCCGCATAATGCGGGAGGTGCTGGGCGCGGACTTCGGGATCCGGAATGTCCGATGGAGCTCCGAGCAGGCAGACGCCTTCGTTGGAGCCGAAGAAGTTGATGACCTCGATTCCGTGGTCGTTCTGCCATGCCGCGACGACCGAGGGCGGCAGGGGAGCGCCGCCCGCACCCACACGTCGCAACGACGACAGGTCGAACGCGGTGCGGAGTTCGTTCTGCTGCAACAGCATCGTGAGGATGGCGGGCGGCATCGTCGTGTGGGTTGCGCGGTGCTGCTCGATCTGGCGCAGGAACACGGTGATGTCGAGCGGGTGGTGATGGACGAGGTGTCCTCCGCCGATCAGCCACGGCAACAGCGCCGCCGCAAACCCGGCCATGTTGACCAGGGGGAACGGGTTGACCAGTACCGATTCCTCGGTGGTTTCGAGGCCGTCCTGAACGCCCTGGCCGATGGCGAGCCAGTCTGCGTGGCAGCGCGGTACTCCCTTGGGTGCTGCCTCGGTTCCGCTGGTCCAGCAGACTGTCACGCGGTCGCTGATGGCCCGTCGCAGTCCGGCCGTGTAGGTATCGGCGGCGATGACGAGATCGTCCGGGATGTCGTGGGACCCGAGTTCCACGGCGCCGAGGGGGGTATCCGGGCCGAACGCGAACACCGTGCGGAGGCTGTCGTGTGCCGGAACGAGTTCGAGGGCTTCGGTCGCGAGCAATCGGTCGCCGAACCTGCCGGTGGTGACCATTGCCACCACGTTGCAGGCCTCGATGATGCCGGAGAACTCGTTGCGTCGATACGACACGGGCATCGGCGTGGCCACGGCGCCGATCTGCCACAGTGCCAGATACGTTGTGGTGAGCGCGATCGAGTTCGGGACGAGCACCGCGATCGTGTCGTTCTTGCGGATTCCGTGGGCGTAGAGCACGGCCGCGATACGGCGAACGCTTTCCTTCAATTCGGCCCACGTCATCGACTGTGGATCAGCACCGGTGAGATCGGACAGATTCGAGGGGTCGGTGGTTGCGGCATGGTCCGGTCGACGTTCCACCCACGCCTCGAACAGATCGGTCAGTGTCTCGGTTTGCCACCACCCACGCGCAAGGTAGTCGGACACCTTGTCTGCCGGATGACGCACGTGGTCTGGGCGTGACGTCGAGAGTGAGGAGGACATCGGCGTACCTTTCGTCATCGCCCCTGCGGGGCGGGCCGGGTTCATGGTCGGACTCGTCGCAAGACCATTGCGGCGCCGAGCCCGAGCGCAGCGGGGATGGTCACGAGCGCATGCTCACCGTCGGTGCGTTCGAGCTGTTCGAGGGCATGGGCGACGAGGATTCCGCCGGTTGCGCCGAGGGGGTGCCCGACAGCGAGTGCGCCACCGCATGCATTGACTCGGGCAGGATCGATGTCGAGCTCGGCGATCATCATGAGCGGTGTGACAGCGAAGGATTCGTTCACTTCGACGATGTCGAGGTCTGCGGGTGTGAGTCCGGCCATCTCGAGTGCCCGCCGTGATGCCTCGACCGGTGCGGTGAGAAGTGGGGAGCGGACGGCAGTGTGCGCAGTTCCGGCGATCTGTGCTCGCGCCGGTAGCGACAGCACCGAGCCTGCTTCAGCATTCCCGATCACCACGGCGGATGCACAATCCGCAAGTTGAGGCGCGGTGGCTACGGTGTGCAACCCGGTGCCCGGACGCGGTGACTCCGGTAACTGCCGGGCCACCCGCTCCCAAGCGGGATCGTCACCGAAGAGCGCGGGCAGCACCGCAAGATCCTCGAGTGTGATGTCGGAGCGGATCCCTTCGTCGGATGTCAGCTCGGCACCGCCGGTCCTCACGGGGACCACGGCGGGCGATGGCGGAGCCGCAGCGGCCCTTCGGTGTGACTGCACTGCATAGGAATCGAGTACCTCGCGGGAGAAGCCGTATCGCGCGGCCGTCAGGTCCGCGGATACTCCGATGGTGACGAACCCGGTACGTTCGCCGAGATCCGGGTCCGTCGCGATCGGGGGAGAATCCGAGAGCATCGGCACCCGTGACATCGACTCGACTCCGCCGGCCACGATCACCCGAGCGAAGCCCGCGGACACGCGTGCCGCGGCACTGTCGAGTGCGTCGAGGCCGGAACAACACAGCCGTGAGACGACTCCTCCGGGAACGTGATCGGGCCACCGGGCCCACTGCACGGCGGCGCGCGCGAGGTCGCCTGCGTGTTCGCCGGTGACGGTGCTGATCCCGAGGATCACATCGTCGGTGACCTGCGATACCGGTGAGCGGTCTCCCAGCGCGGTGAGAAGTCGGCCGATCAGCTCGACGGGCGGTATACCGGCGAGTGTGCCGCCGTGGCGTCGGACGCGTGCCCTCGGTAAGCGGACGGCGTCGTAGATGTACGCGGTGTTCTTTCGGAGGGCGGTGTTCCTTCGGAGGGCGGTGGCGGTGCGGGGCGGGGTGTTTCGGGGCACAGGAGGGACACCTTCGGCGAGGGCGAAGCGATGCGTTCGCCATCGGTGGCGCACATCACTACAGGTAATGTAGTGATACCGGCGGCGCTCTGCGCTGTCAAGTGTTGGCCGGTCGCACAGCCACCGACTCGACTCGCGCCGTGGTGCGATCGACGGGTTCGTCGCAGCCTCGACATCTCAACACCGGTGTCAGGAGGGATCCGCAGGCACGATGGATGATCCGCAGAGGGCTCGGCGCGTCGGGATATGCCCGGATGGACCACCGGATCAGGAAGACGAACACCCCGAACAGTGCGCGACCGCGCGGGGTCAGCCGGTACTCCCGATGCGCACCGGCGGGCCGGGTGAGGATCTCGGCGTCGCACAAACGGGTGAGCCGATCGGTGAGGGTGGTGGGTGAGATGTCGAGTGCCGAGCGGAACTCCCCGAAGCGTCGTGCCCCGGACAGGGCGAGGCCGGTGATCGCTCCGCTCCAACGGTCGCCGAGTGCTTCCATCACCGCGTTGAACTGCATGTCTGCCTGCGGAGCATCGAGGGCGGGCCCGCGTGTGGACCGTCTCCGTGCACCCGACGTCACCGTCCAGACGGTCCGAGCGTCCATCTCGATGTCGGTGTCGTTACTGGTCACGGTCGCGCCGCAGTCCTGGCACATCACTGCGGCCGGTCCGCGGTGGCCGCAGGTGGTGTGCACCAGGTCGGGTTGCCATGCACCCTCGGGTGTCCATTCCCGTTGCCACCCCCAGATGCCGACGAGGATCTGCCAGGTGTCGTTGCCGAGGTCGGTGAGGAGGTATTCGTGTCGATCCGATGCGCCGAGCCGTGGCGAGCGGCGCAGAACCCCCGCATCGACGAGGGCATGTAGCCGGCCGGTCAGGACGGAGGGCGGGGCGCCGGTGAGGTCGAGCCACTGGTTGAACCGAGTGGTGCCGCTGACGAAAGCGTGACCGAGCAATGCGAGGCTGAGCCGGTCTCCGAGGAGATCGAGCGTGGCGGCGACCGGGTTGACGGCGGTCGCTTCGCCGCGGCTGTCGGGCTTCACGGTTCACCTCTTCCATTGGTAATGGCCCATTGCGGGACGCGAACCGTAGTGCTTCAATAACTGTACTGAATCGGCTCGGACGGCAGCGACGTCACTCCATCACTCTGACAACTCACGCCCGCTTCGTCGAATGTGAAAGCGAACACGACATGACTTCTGCGCAGGTATGGATCGCGGGCGGCCACCAGTCCGACTTCTCTCGGAACATCACCAGGGAAGGTCTCGACATCGGCGACCTCACCGCCGAGGTTGCGACGCACACCCTCGACGATGCAGGCATCGCGGCCGGCGATATCGAGGTGGTCCACGTGGGGAATGCCTTCGGTCAGCTCTACACCGGTCAGGGGCATCTCGGTGCGATGCCGGCCTCGATGATTCCCGAGCTGTGGGATGTTCCCGCCACTCGACACGAGGGTGCCTGCGCCTCGGGCTCGCTGGCGATCCTCGCCGCGATGGCCGACCTCGAATCCGGACGGTACGACACCGCGCTCGTTGTCGGAGTGGAGGTCGAGAAGACCGTGCCAGGAGACATCGGCACGAACTACATGAGCCCCGCGGCGTGGGTCGGCCGGGAAGGCCAGGATGCGAAGTACATGTGGCCCTACATGTTCAGTAGGATCGCCGATGAATACCGTGACCGTTACGGCTTGGACCCCGCGCACCTGTGGAGCATCTCCGAACTGAACATCCGCAACGCGCGCCGCAACCCCAATGCTCAGACTCGCACCCGTCACTATTCCCCGGAGTCGTTCACCGCAGACGACATCGAGAACCCGCTGGTGGAAGGGAGTCTCCGTCGGATCGACTGTGGACCTCTCACCGACGGTGCCGCCGGTGTCGTCCTCGTCAGCGACCGCTACGCCGAGCGGAACCCGGCATTCGACGCTCGGCCGCGCTCCCGCATCCTCGGTTGGGGACACCGCACCGTCGGCCTGTCACTCGACGACAAGCTCGCACGCAGTTCCGGTGATGCACTGATGTTCCCGCACCTGCGCGACACCATCGACGATGCGTTCGGACGAGCGGGACTCCGAGGTGTCGACGACGTCGATCTGATCGAGACACACGACTGTTTCAGTGTCAGTGAGTATCTGGCGATCGACCACTTCGGACTGACGGAACCCGGAGGGAGTTGGCGTGCCGTCGAATCGGGCGATCTCGAGATCGGGGGCCGGATGCCGATGAACCCCAGCGGGGGTCTGCTCGGCGGGGGTCACCCCGTGGGGGCAACCGGAGTGCGGATGGCACTGGACTGCCACCGGCAGGTCACCGGTACGGCCGGTGCCTACCAGGTCGACGGCGCACGTCGTGCGGCCACGCTCAATTTCGGTGGGAGTACCACCACAACCGTTTCCCTGATCATCGGCTGATACCAAGGAGGATGGATGGACCTCGAGATTCTCGGTCGGGCACTGTCGACGTTGCCAGCGGACGACGACCACCCGTACCGCACCGGGCCATGGAGGCCCCAGCACACGGAGTACCAGGCGGACGACCTCGAAGTGATCGGCGATCTGCCTGCCGACCTGGACGGCGTGTACATCAGAAACACCGAGAACCCGGTGCACCCTGCCCAGCAGGGGCGTTATCACCCCTTCGACGGCGACGGCATGGTGCACATCGCGGGATTCCGCGACGGGAAAGCGTTCTACCGGAATCGGTTCGTGAAGACGGAAGGGTTCACCGCTGAGCAGCAGGCCGGCCGCGCCTTGTGGGCGGGTATCGCGGAGAATCCAGCGAAGTCGGAGCGTGACGGCTGGTGCGCCCGCGGCCGTATGAAGGATGCATCGAGCACCGATGTCGCCTTCCACAACGGGGTGGCGCTCACGAGTTTCTGGCAGTGCGGAGACCTGTACCGGGTCGACCCGGTGTCGGGCGAGACTCTCGGGCGATCGGAGTGGGGTGGTGGATTCCCCTCCAGCCTCGGCGTTTCGGCGCATCCCAAGCCCGATCAGCGGACCGGCGAGATGTTGTTCTTCAACTACGGCACCGACGCGCCGTACATGAACTACGGGGTGGTCGACGCCCACGATGATCTCGTCCACTACACCGGCATCGAGCTGCCCGGCCCGCGTTTACCCCACGACATGGCGTTCACCGAGAACTACGCGATCCTCAACGATTGCCCGCTGTTCTGGGTTCCGGAAGCCCTCGCGGCGGGCAAATACGTGTCGCGGTTCCAGCCTGATCTGCCGATGCGTCTGGGTGTCATCCCGCGTCGTGGTGACGGCAGCGAAATTGTGTGGTTCGAGGCCGCATCGACTTATGTGCTGCACTGGACCAACGCTTACGAGAACGGCGACGAGATCGTCCTCGAAGGATTCCACCAGGAGACCCCGGAGCCGGAGGACACCGGAAACGGGTCGATGTACGAGCGGATGTTCCGCTTCCTCGCGCTCGATCGGATGGGCACGCATCTGCATCGCTGGCGTCTGAATCTGCGCACGGGCGGGGTAACGGAGGAGCGGCTCTCCGACCGGATCAGCGAGTTCGGCATGATCAACCCCGTTCACGCCGGCATCGCGCACCGCTACACCTACGCTGCGACGGGGAAACCGGGTTGGTTCCTGTTCGACGGTCTCGTCCGGCACGACACCGTCACTGGTGCCGAAGAGCACTTCTCTCTGGGGGAGGGGGTCTTCGGCAGTGAGACCGTGATGGCTCCGCGGGTCGGATCGACGGGGGAGGACGACGGATATCTCGTCACGATGACGGTCGACATGAACCGTGACCTTTCCGAGTGCCTGGTCTTCGACGCGCAGCGTCTCTCCGACGGTCCGCTCGCCCGGGTCCGGCTTCCGGAACGGATCAGCTCGGGAACGCACTCGACGTGGGCGCCGGGAGCACAGATCCCCGGCTGGCGTGACGCGGATCGTGCGGTGGACACCCTGGGCATGTAACTCGGCGGCCGCAGGTTTCTTTCGTTCCCGACTCGCTCTCGATAGTTCCGCTGCCGCCAGGTGAACGAGCAGTTATGGTTCTGCGCATGAGCGCGACGCGAAAGGTCACGACACGGCCACTGGCGGTATTCGCGGTCGGCGCCGGTGCCGCCGCGATGGCCGTACTGGCGGCGCCGACGGCCGCAGCGGATCCACTCGGCGACTGCGTTCGCAACGGCGGTGGCGTCGTGTCCATCGACGGAGCACCGCCTGTGGCACCGATTTTCGGCTTCGACGGTCTGAGACTGCTGGGAGTCGACGGCGGCAGTGGCAATTCCTGCATCACCAACGTCGGGCCGGGAGCTGTACACGTCGTGCATCCGGAGGGCCGCGAGCCGGGCCGCAACCATGTTGCCGACGCTCCGCTCGAGATGCGTGTCGACGGGGGCGTGGGCAACATCGCGGTCACGAACCTCGGGACGGGCGCCGTCACGGTCGACCGCCACTCGGTTGCGCCGCGTCCACAACCTGGTCCGCAACCTGCTGCGGCCACAACCGAGGAGCTGCCGCAGCTGGAACTCGACGCGGGTCACGACGGTGTGTTCGTCACCAACATCGGAACGGGCTCGGTCGACGTGGTCGACTGGGATCACGCGAGGGGGCAACTGCCCGCTGAGATCCCGGCTCCGCCAGGCATGGTCGTCACCGACCCGATCACCGGCAACGTGTATGTCACCAACCTTTTCGGTCCGGCAGTAACTGTCGTGGATCGTGCGGGAACGGTGTCGCAGGTGGTCGAGAAACCCGATCCGGTCAGCTCCCTCGACTACGGCACCAGCAACGTGTTCGTCACCAACATCGGGGGCGGAGCAGTCACCGTCGTGCGCGGATAGATCTTTTTGTCCCGAAATTCGGGGACTAGTATCACGCGGCGTTCACGAATGTGTCATATTCGTGATGGAGACTGTGGCGTGGCGTGATACGGCGAGAAGGTCGGGGGATTTTCGGATGCGTTTCGGTAGGGCATCGACGATGTTGGCAGCTGCAGTAGCTCTGGTGGGTTCGATAGTGGCAACGCCTGCGGCGCACGCAGATCCGGGTGGGTGCCCGACGTTGAACGTGATTGCGGTCCCCGGGACGTGGGAAACCTCGAGTACCCCGGATCCCGAGCGTGGTAACGGCATGCTGGCACAGGTCACATCCGGGTTACCTGCCGGTGCCCGCGTCGACTACGTGCAGTACCCGGCCACCGCATTCCCGTGGGAGGGCGACATGTACGCGGCCTCCCGCAACCGTGCCGTCGACAATGCACGCAACCTGATCGCGGGTACTGCGGCGCACTGCCCGGGTACCGACTTCGCGCTCGTGGGCTACAGCCAGGGCGCCGACGCCGCGGGCGATCTCGCCGCCGAGATCGGCACCGGGCTCGGCGTGATCCCCCCGCACCGTCTCACGGCGGTCGGGCTGATCTCCGATCCTCGTCGCTCCGAAGCGGATCCGCTCGTCGGGCCTCCGGTGCCCGGAAACGGTGCCGGTGGATCCCGTGTCGGCGGTTTCGGGCTCGTCAGCCCCAATATCCGTACCATCTGCGCCGTCGGCGATCTTTACTGCTCGACGCCGCCCGACGACTTCGTGACCCGCCTCGCCGGATTCCTGGCAATCTCGGCCGGCACCCAGCCCGGCGAGTTCGAGAACTACCGCGACGAGGCGACCCTCCTCTACAACGACATCATTGCCGCCGGTGGGGTGCCCACTCTCCAACTGCAGATCAGCCCGGAGGCGAACGTCGAGCGGGAGACGCAGATCCGAGAGTTCTACGGGTCGCAGATCCACCAGGACTACTCGAACTATGCGGTCGACGACCGCCACACGACAGCAACGATCTGGCTCCGCGACTGGCTCACCTCGAAGGTGTGACGCTGCGCGGGGGCACGCGTCAGTCGATGTCGAACCGCGAGCCCACTCGCACCACCCGGGGAGCCAAGCGGCTCAGCCACTTACGCGCCTTCGCGCCTGGAGCAACGGTGACGATGGGCCGATTGTGGCGCACCGCGGACACGATCGCGTCGGCCACTCGTTCGGGCTCGACGTGCAGTCTGCGGTAGATCGACAGCGCGCGGTCCCGACGCGCAGCGCGCTTCTCGGAGCTGGGTGCCGCGTAGGCGCTGTTGCGGGTCAGGTTCGTGTTGACCAGATCCGGGCACACCACCGTGACGCCGATGCCGTGCTCGATCAGCTCGGCGCGTAGGCATTCCGACAGCATGAAGACCGCAGCCTTGCTCGTCGAATAGGCGGTGAGGTTCCGCTGCGTCATGAAGGCCGCTGCCGAGGCCACATTCACGATGTGTCCGCCGGTGCCGCGTTCGATCATCTGGGTGGTGAAGGCGCGGCACCCGTAGACGGTGCCCCAGAAGTTCACCTCCATCACATTCTCGAAGAGGCTCTGCGGGGTCTCGACGAACGCGCCGATCGCGCCGATCCCCGCGTTGTTCACGAGAACATCGGGAACTCCGTGTCGCGACCGGACGGTGGCCGCGAACTCGCGGATCTGTTCCTCGTCGGCGACATCGAGCTCGTAAGCGTGTGCACCGCCGCCGAAGACGGCGGTCGAGCCACCTGCAGAGTCGGGATGGTCGATCAGGGCGACGGTGTCGCGGGCGCCGTCGAGATCTTTGTCGGCCACCACGACGATTGCGCCTTCGGCCGCGAAGGCGCGGGCGGAGGCACGGCCGATACCGCTCGCACCGCCGGTCACCACCACCAGCGTTCCCGTCAGATCGTTCAGACGCGAGCGGATCGCTGTGCCGGCTCGCCATCGACGGATCTGCGCGTACCGAGTGGGCATACACTCCATCAAACACGACTGGACCGAGGTGTGGCGGAT
The DNA here is from genome assembly GCF_042730275.1 of Rhodococcus sp. NPDC060086. NCBI lineage: Bacteria > Bacillati > Actinomycetota > Actinomycetes > Mycobacteriales > Nocardiaceae > Rhodococcus > Rhodococcus sp. NPDC060086. The sequence continues at coordinate 34,787 of NZ_JBHWWZ010000039.1, read as the reverse complement.
CCTGCGATCACACCACGGTGACCGAGCGGGTGTGCCATCCACTTGCGCCGTCGGGGATTGGCTCGACGCGTACTTCGGTCTGGACTTCATCGTCCTTGTCGGTGGCCCGTACCTGAAGAGTGTGAGTGCCGGGTACGGCCTGCCATCTCCAGTACCACTGGCGCCAGGTGTCGATGGAGTATTCCTCGGCGAGGGTCGCGTCGGCCCACGGTCCGTCGTCGACCCGCACCTCGACCCGGGAGATGCCGCGGTGCTGTGCCCACGCGGTACCGGCGACCAGGACCTCGCCGGCAGAGACCCGAGCGAACGAGGCCGGGACGTCGATCCGGGACGCGGTCTTGATCGGGGCCTTCTCGGCCCAACCCCGTCGCGTCCAGTACGCCTGCGCCCGATCGAACCGGGTGACCTCCCAGTCCACGACCCATTTTGTGGCCGAGACGAATCCGTACAGCCCGGGTACTACCTGCCGAGCGGGGTAGCCGTGTTCGAACGGCAGTGGCTCGCCGTTCATCGTCACCGCGAGCAGTGCGTCCCGGCCGTCGCGCAGGATGTCGATCGGCGTTCCCACGGTGAACCCGTCGGCACTGGTGGACAGCAGCATGTCGGCGTCGGGGGAGATGCCTGCCTCGTCGAGCAGATCCTTGATCGGGTAACCGACCCAGGTGGCGGTACCGGCGAGGTCGCCGCCGACCTCGTTGGACACGCAGGTCAAAGTGATGGTTCGCTCGATCGGTGTGCGGGCCATGAGATCACGCCAGCTCAACGTGATCTCTCGGTCGACCATGCCGTGTATCCGCAGACTCCAGTCGTCGGTGGTGAGCATCGGAACCTGCAATGCGGTGTCGATGCGGTAGAAGACGTTGTTGCCGGTGACGAAGGACGTCGCCCCGGGCACCGCGATCTCGGTACCCGAGGCGACTGCAGGCGCCCGGTCACTCATTCCTACGAGCGGTAGGACGAATGCCATGCGGTTGCGGACGGCACCGGCGATCGAGCCCGCGAGATGGCGTCCCGCCACTCCCGCAGCGACCGCCACTGCCGCTGCGGTGCTCGCGACCGTGAGGAAGCGTCGACGGGACACCCCCGCGAGGGTGGGGGCGGGCGTGTGTCCGGCCTCGTCGCGTTCGGGAGCGCGGCACGTGAGGAGTCGCAGCGTGAGGATGCCTGCGGCGACACCCACGATCGTCGGGAGGGCATCGACCGGGGTCGCACCGGGACGAGACAACGCCGCGTACACCCCGACCAGTCCGAGAACTACGAGCACGATGCTGCCGTAGGGACGGCGAGGTCGTTCGACGACACCCGCGACCGCGGCGAATACCGCGATCAGGATGCTCATCCCGATGAACAGCGCCGCCTTGTCGTTGGTTCCGAACGCGGTGATCGCGATCTCGCGTGCCCACGCGGGACTCCGGTCGACAGTCGTGGAGCCGACGGCGAAGAAGGGGGATGCCGACGACCCGAACGGCACCGCCACGAGCTCGCCGATTCCGAGCACGACTCCGGCGGACAGCACACCCGCCAGTGCCCGTGCCGGAATGCCGAGCCGGAGGGACGGGCGGTGGTCGCCAGAGTCTCCGGTGACGGAGCCCTCCTGCCGAGCGTCTCCACTAGTCGCCATGCCCACCGCCCTTCTGAAAGATCGAGAAGGGGTTCGGCGCCGACCGCGACTCGGATGGGTGCGGACCGGACGTGCCGCTCGTTCAGCGGCAGCAGGTGATGTCAGCCGAGGAAGACGAAGTGCGACGGCCCGCCACCAGGCGCCGACGAGCCGGTGATCGCCGGGAAGTTGAACGGGAGCTCGGTCAGTTTGTGCGGATTCCCGTTCGCGTCGGCCTGCCAGCATTCGAGGAGCACCCCGTGGAACTGGGTGCACTCGATACGTGTCGACTCTCCGTAGGGCGAGGTGAGCCGGTTCTCGGCAACCAGCGGATTCCAGAACTCGCCGTCGCTCGGAACGAGGAAGTCGGGTTGCTCGACGACACTGACCGCACCGTTGCCGGAGGGCCATTCCTCGGCGACTGCAGTGCCGGCCGCTGCGAGCACAGTGGCGCCGGCGAGAGCAGCGACGGACAGTGTTCGGGTGAGGATGCGCATGGTCTCTCAGCGTAGGTGCCTGCGCGCGGTCGGTGTGAGGGATTCACACACGCAGGGTGTCGCGCACGTGCCCTGTTTCGTTGATCGACGCGACCCTGCGCCGACCGCTGCGGGAGACGAGAACGCGCGTGAGCGACGCGTACTCGATGGGGAACGCCAGCGGCAGCTCTAGCCCGAGAAGATCCTGCAGCACGATATTGATGACGCCACCGTGCGCGACGATCACCGCGGTGTCCTCGTGTGAGCAGGAGGACACGACCTGGTCGACGGAAGCCAGCACCCGGCTGCGGAAAAGTTCCGCATCGACGAAATCGGGCAAGTGACCTGCGAGGATGCGTTTGTAGGCATCGGATCCGAGGTCTTTGGCGGTTTCGAACGGAATGTAGTGATCGAGTTCGTAGTCGTACTCCGCGAGCCCCTTGATCTGCTCGGCCGGCAGTGTCAGCCTCTCTGCGAGAGGCTGCGCTGTCTGGAGTGCCCGGAGTTGCGGGCTCGAGAACAACCGCGCGATTCGGTAGGGCGCGAGTGCTTCCACGAGACGTCCGGCCTGCACCAGACCCTGTTCGGTGAGGGACGGATCGGCACGCCCCAGGTTCACGCGGGCGTACTCAGGCTGGGCGTGGCGGATCAGGAGAAGCTGCACGAGCTCCACCATGCCAGGTGAGCCCCTCGAGGTGGGACCGCCCCCGTTTCACGTGAAACACTGTCGTGCAGTGCGCCCCGAACTGTGTCCTGGACCATCATCGTCCGCCCTGCAAGTACTGCGATGTGTCGTTGTCTCGGGAGAGTCGTCGCGGGCGCTCGGTGATCGCCGTGGGGCTCGATGCCTGGATCTCGGCGAGCAAGCGTGCGGGGAAGTAGATCGATGCCGTCACGCCGGCATTGGTGTCCGAGTCGAACGTGGGGCGAAGTCGGACGTTCATGCCGTTGCGCGCGGCGAGACGTCCCACCACGAACAGACCCATCTGCCGGGGTGCGTTGACATCGGCCTCGTCGCCATCGGAGAGGCGGGTATTGATCTCGTCGAGCGCATCACGGGGGATACCGATTCCGACATCGGCGATCTCGAGGAGAAGTCCGCCGCCCTCCGCAGAGGTGAACTCCAGCCGCACGGAGCTGTTCGGAGGTGACGCCCGCAGGGCGTTGTCGACGAGCTCGGCGATCATGTGCACGACGTCGTCGATGGCGATCCCGAGGAGATATCCGTGCGGGGTGCGCCCGATGTGAACCCGCTGGTAGTTCTCGACCTGGGAGACCGCGCCGCGCAACACGTCGGTGAGCGGTGCCGGTGAGGTCCGTGTGCGGGGACGAGTACCGGCGAGCACGAGCAACGACTCGCCGGTGCGACGCATCCGCGCTGCGAGATGGTCGAGCGAGAACAGACTTTGGAGGCGGACCGGGTCCTTCTCCTGGTATTCGAGCGAATCGATGAGTGAGAGCTGCTGTTCGACGAGGGTCTTGTTTCGGCGCGCGAGTGTCTCGAACATGACGTTCACCTGCTGCCGGAGGTGTGCCTGCTCGCCTGCGAGACGGAGTGCTTCGTTCTTCATCGAATCGACGGCCCGTGACACCTGACCGATCTCTTCGTCGGTGTCGATGCCGATCGGAGCGAGCTGAACGCTGTCGACGGAGGCGCCCTCCTTCACCGCTGCGATGGCAGCGGGCAGTTCGGTATCCGCGGCGGCCAGAGTTTCCTTGCGGAGACGGCGAAGCGGGAGCCCGAGCGACCGTGCGACGGTCAGGCCGAGGGCGAGGGCGACCACAAGCAGCGTTCCGATCAGGATCGAATCGCGGATGGCATCGGATCGTGCGTCGGAGGTGAGGCGGTCGAGCGTCGCAGTGATCTGTTCGCTGGCGTGAACGATGCTGTCGGCGTACGGCTGCGAGGCCGCGACCATCGAGCCACGCAATTGCTCACCGAATGCGGCGGTGGGCGTGTAGTTCTGGATCAACGCACGGCGCGACGCGATGCCGTCGAGCATTCCTTCGATCTGGCCGGTGTCGAGCCTCGACCCGAGGAGAAGTCGCAGCGTCGAATCCTCGTTGTTGACGGCCTTCAACGCAGCCGTCTGTGCCGCATCGGGATTGGTCGCGAACAAAGCCAGCGATTCCATCTCACTGAGCAGGTTGAGCTGCGCGTCCCACACGGTGATCAGGTTGGAAGCATCGACGAGTGCTTCGTTGTCTTCGAGAAGGTCGAAGATGTCGCGGAAGATGTCCTTGCACCGGACGAGAAAATCGATGGTCCTCCGCTGGCGTTCCTCCGGGGCCATACCCGAGTTCATCACGCCGTCGTGGAGGATCCCGCCGTCGGCGAGGAGTGCGTCGAGTTCTTTGCGGATTGTGGGTTGGAGTCCGCTGCCGTCGGCGATGTCGACCGCGTTCCGCATCGTCGCCGTGATCGCCTCCGAGGTGGTGATTGTCGGAGGGATGCCGAGGCCGGTCACGGTCACCATGCTGACGAGCGCGGTGGAGTAGTCGAGTAGTGCGGGTGCGACGGCGATCTGTTCGGACAGGGCATCGTACCGGCGAGATTCCTCGAGCTGGGTGGTGATGCGGAGGCCGCCGAGCAACATGGCGGCGAGCAACGGAACGGCAACGATGACGCCGAGCTTGTACCTCAGCCGCCAGTTGCCGAGCCGTAGGAGACGGTTGCGGCGAAGATTCACGCTCGGATTGTTCCTTCCACACAAGGCGATTCCTGTGCATCGCAGAATGCACAGGAATACGTTCTACCCGTAAATTCCGATCTTGTATATATCCCGTCCCAAACTTTGGGTAAAGGACTTCGGAATCGACTGCGGATTGTGTGCCGTCCTATATGTCCTGTCCAGCTGTATTGCGAGGTTTTACGAACGGGAACGCCAGCGACTCGCGGATGCTGCCACCGAGGATGAGCATCACGATCCGGTCGACGCCCATGCCGAGACCGCCTGTCGGCGGCATCGCGTACTCGAGTGCGTACAGGAAATCGTCGTCGAGCTCCATCGCTTCCTCGTCGCCGCCTGCGGCGAGACGCGATTGCTCGGTGAGGCGCGCCCGCTGATCGATCGGGTCGGTCAATTCGCTGTAGGCGGTGCCGAGTTCGACACCCCACGCGACCAGGTCCCACTTCGCAGCGAGACCTCGCTTCCGAGGATGAGGCCTGGTCAGAGGCGAAATCGACGTGGGGAAATCGGTGTAGAACGTGGGGAACTCGGTCCGGGACTCGACCAGGTGTTCGTAGAGTTCCTGCGCCGTGGCGCCCGCGTCCCATGCCGGGTCGTAGGCGATCGTGCGTTCGTCGCACATCCGGCGCAGTACCTCGACCGGAGTCTCGGCATCGACGAAGGTGCCGAGGGCCTCGGACAGTGCGTCGTGGAACGTCTTCACCGGCCACTCCCCGGAGATGTCGATCTCCACCGGTGCGCCGTCATCGCCGGGGCGAACGATGATCTCGCGTCCATGTGCCGCGACGGCCGCACTCTGGATCAGGGTGCGTGCGAGTGTGAGCATCTTCTCGTAGTCGCTGTGGGCCTCGTACGCCTCGAGAATGGTGAATTCCGGGTTGTGCTTGAAATCTGTACCTTCGTTGCGGAATACGCGTCCGATCTCGAACACTTTCTCCATTCCGGCCACGCACAGCCGCTTGAGGTACAGCTCGGGTGCGATCCGCAGATACAGGTCGGTGTCGTATGCGTTGATGTGCGTGGTGAACGGCGCGGCGTTGGCTCCGCCGTGGACGGACTGCAGAATCGGCGTCTCGACCTCGAGGTATCCGCGTTCCTGCAGTTGGTCGCGCAGGGACCGCACCACCGCGCTGCGGGCCGCGAGTAGTCGCCGGGCATCGCTATCGACCGCCAGATCCACATACCGCCTGCGGACTTTCGCCTCCGGATCGACCAGGCCCCGCCATTTGTCCGGTAGCGGATGCAGGCATTTTCCGTTGATTCGCCACGAGTCGGCCAGCAATGAGATCTCGCCGGTACGACTGCGTCCCATCTCGCCGGACACTTCGACGAGATCGCCGAGGTCGAACAGGAATTGCCGGCCGGCGACGCGTTCGCGGTCGATGAGGATCTGCAGATCGCCGGACCAGTCGCGCACGACGGCGAAGAGTACGCCACCGAAATCGCGGATCCGCAGGATGCGCCCGGCGACCCGAACGGGGCCCCCGCGCGTCGTCGCGAGGGCTTCGGCGACGGTATGCGTCGGCGGGTCGGCGATCGGATAAGGGTCGACGCCGTACTCGACGATCCGTTCCAGCGTGTCCCTCCGCACGCGGTCCTGCTCGGGGCGTCGCTGCAGGTTGGGGGAGCGCTCCGAACGATCGGCGGTGGAAGCGATCTCCGCGGCGCTCCCGTCGTCGTGCACCGCTCCCGACTCGACGAGCCCGTCGGGCACCATCGAAGTGGTTCCGGTGTGCTTCCGGATGTTTCGACGTCCGAAGCTGGGGACGGTGAGAAATCCCTCGGCCACTGCGGATGCCATTGCGACGCGAGGGATTTCGCGGTGGTCGCGGAAGCAGAGGAAACGCGGAATCCACTCCGGGTGGTACTTGACGTTGGATCGGTAGAGCGCCTCGAGCTGCCACCAACGGGAGAAGAACAGCAGGATCGACCGCCACATCCGCATGATCGGCCCGGCCCCGATGCGGGAGCCTTCTTCGAAAGCCGAGCGGAACACCGCGAAGTTCAGCGAGATGCGCTCGATTCCGAAAAGTGTTGCATGCGTTGCGAGTTCAGTGACCATGAACTCGACGACACCATTCGGTGCCGTCGGGTCCCGGCGCATCAGATCGAGCGATACGCCGTTCTCGCCCCAGGGTGCGAGCGACAGCATCGCCACGGGTGTGCCGTCGACGACGGCCTCCACGAGCAGACAGTTCGCGTCGAGCGGATCGCCGAGGCGGCCGAGTGCCATGGAGAATCCACGCTCGGTGTCGGTGTCTCGCCACGCATCGGCGAGGCGGATGACGTTGGCCATCTCGACGGTTCCGAGATCATAGTGACGTCGAATGCGCACGGACACATCGTGTTTACGTGCTCGGTTGACCGCCTGCCGGACCGGCTTCATATTGTGGCCGCTGAGCGAGAATCCCTGTGTGTGCAGCACGGCCTCGTCGCCGAGTTGCAAGACCGACAGTCCGGCACGGTGATACGCCTTCGCGCCGTCCTCGCTCGCGCCCATCACCGCCGGTGTCCACCCGTACGCACGTGCAACACCGAGCCATTCGCCGATCGCGTGCGGCCACGCTTCGGCGTCGCCGATCGGATCACCCGACGCCAGGCACACACCGACTTCGACGCGATAGGTGACTGCGGCCTTACCGCTCGGTGCGAACACCACGGCTTTGTCACGTCGGGTTGCGAAGTAGCCGAGCGAGTCGTCGCCGTGCTGGTCGAGGAGTCCTCGGATCGCGGATTCATCCGTCCCGGTGAGCGCGTTCGTCGAGCGCTGCGAGCGGAACAGCACGAGCAGTGCGGCGATCAGGGCGAGCGCGCCGAGCGCACCGAGGGCGGTGCTGATGAGCCAGTGCGTGTGACCCGCGAACTGGTCGTTGTCGATGAACGTCAGGGCGGTGACGCGGTTGATCGCCCACCACAATCGGTCTTCGGGAGGCAACGATCCGGGGAACAGTTCGACGAGGCCCCAACCGATCATGGTCGCTGCGAGAAGACCTCCCACGAGGACGGCCAGGGACCACGGGATCGAGCCCGGTCGCACGCGCGTATCGAACTCGCCGAACGAGAGCAGGAGAACACCGACGAGCACCAGGTGGACGATCAGCGCCGCGAGGTGGCCGGGGTCACGCTCCATGATCGCGAGCATCAGATTCGTGAGCGCGAAACCACCGAGGTAGATCGTGAGGATCCACCAGGCGATGCGTTTGCGTCCGGCGATCGCAGCGGCGAGCACCGCCACGACGAACGCGAACGACAGGCTCGTGTCCGGCGCGTCGAAGTAGTACTCGTCGAGGTACTCGCGCGGTGTATGGAGCCAGACTCGCAACGTAGGTGAGAGCGACCACAGCGCTACCACCCCCGCGTACACGGCGAGCGCGACCCCGAAGACATGAGGTACGGCGGCTGTCACGCGAGCGGCGAGACGTGAGGATCTCGTGGGTGCTGTGGAAGACGGAGCCGTCACCGGGGACGGTGGATCCGGCCTCGCGGTGATTTCCGCAGACATGCCCCGACCGTAGCGGTGTCGGGGCATGTCTGCGAACGTTTGCGCGCTATGACACCGTCCGCGTGTCGGCCTCGGTGTCGGTGTCCGCCCGAGTGTCGGGCTCGCTGCGGGACAGCGCGCTCGGCCACCAGATCTTGCGGCCGATGTCGATGGTGAGCGCCGGAACCACCAGAGAGCGCACCAGCAGCGCATCGAGAAGTACGCCGAATGCCACGATGAACGCGAGCTGCGCGAGGAACAGCAGCGGGATCACCGCCAGCGCGGAGAACGTTGCGGCGAGCACGATTCCCGCCGACGTGATGACGCCACCGGTGACGGTGAGCGCCCGCAGCGTGCCGACCCGCGTTCCCACCTTCTTCGTTTCCTCACGCACGCGAGTCATGAGGAAGATGTTGTAGTCGATGCCGAGCGCCACCAGGAACACGAATCCGAACAGCGGCACCACCGGATCCGAACCCGGGAAGCCGAACACGTGGTTGAACAGCAGCGACGACACACCGAGTGTGGCCGCGAACGACACGATGACGGTGAGCATCAGCAGGATCGGCGCCACGATCGCCCGCAGCAGCACGATGAGCACCAGCAGCACCACGAGCGCGACCACCGGGATGATCAGCGTGCGGTCGCGGGTAGCGGTGTCCTTGGTGTCGAGATCGACGGCCGTCGGTCCACCGATGAGAGCGTCGGATCCGGGTACCGTGCCCATGGCCTCGCGGAGGCGTTCGACGGTTGCCTCGGCTTCGAGTGAGTCGGCCGCATCGGAGAGGGTGGCCTGGAGCGCGACCTGTCCATCGACGACCGTGGGCGCACCGTCCGGGCCGGTGACGGGTTCGACGGTCGTGACGCCGTCGATCCGTGCGGCATCGGTGACCGCGTCGAGCGACGATTCGTTCGCGATGATCACGGTCGGTGAACCGCTGCCCGCGTCGAAGTGCTCACCGAGGACCTGCTGCCCGGACTTGGAATCGGTCTGCAGGAGGAACAGATCGGATGAGGCGACACCGCTCGCCTTGAACTGCGGCAGCAACAGAGCGAATGCGACGAGGACGAGGCTGCACACGATCCAGATCGGGCGGGGCTTCGAGCCGACCCACTGGGCAACCCGGCTCCAGAAGCGGTGTGCCTGCTCGAAGTTCTCGTTGTCGAAATCCGGCTCGTACTTCGGCCGGGTGGGCCAGAAAGCGGTTCGCCCGAGCAGGACGAGTGCGGCGGGCAGGAATGTCATGGACGCGATGAACGACGTCGCGATACCGATGGCGGCGACCGGGCCGAGACCGCGGTTGGAGTTCAGGTCGGACAGCAGCAGGCACAGCACGCCGAGGATCACCGTGCCCGCCGATGCTGCGATGGGCTCGATCGAGGCGCGCCACGCCGTGCGCATCGCGGCGTACTTGTCTTCCTGGATGCGTAGTTCTTCTCGGAAGCGGGAGACGAGCAGTAGCGCATAGTCGGTGGCCGCGCCGAACACAAGGATGAACATGATGCCCTGGGACTGCCCGTTGAGCGCGATCGTGCCTGCGTCGGCGAGCAGGTAGACGAGCAGGCTGGCGAGCGCGAGCGCGAACACGGCGGAGATGATGACGACGAACGGCAGAATCGGGCTGCGGTAGACCACGATCAGGATGAGCAGGACCACGCCGCCTGCGACGAGCAGCAGCAGTCCGTCGATACCTGCGAACGCGGCCGACAGGTCGGCGGCCTGACCTGCAGGGCCGGTGACATGGACCGTCAGGCCTTCAGGGGCCCCTTCCAAGGCGGTACGCAGATCCGCGACGGCGTCCTTGACCTCGACACCACTGTCGATCGGAACGATCATCTGCACGGCCTGTCCGTCCTCGGACGGAATGGGCGGTGGACCGGCCGATTCGGCGGCGAGGAACGCGAGGTCGTCGGGAGTGATACTGCCGTCGCGCTCGGCGACGACGATCGCCGGAATCGCATCGCTTTCTCGGAACTCGGCGTAGATCTCGTCGGCGCGGGTCGACTCCGCAGAGGCAGGGAGGAAGGAGCTCGCATCGGTCGAGGCGACCTCACCGAGTTTGCCGGCGAACGGGCCGCCGCCGCCCGCGACGCCGAGCCACACCAGAATCAGCAGCGCCGGTATCAGCCACCGTAGGCGCGTACGGCGTGGAGTGGGTGTGGTCGTGGTGCTCAAGAGCTCCTCCTGGTCGGGCGGACACGAATGGACGTGCAGGCCCATGTTGCCTTGAGTGCGGTCGTCACCGGTGATTCGAAGTATGTCGCAGTTCGGATGGGTGCGGTGCATCACATGCATAATTCGCAGGCGCCGGGGTGCGGATCGGCATTAGGGTGCGGCGTGCCCGATTCCACGAGAGCCGAGTGTCCGCCCGTCGATCTCGTTGCCCGATTGAGGTCCGCCGGGTGCGTTTTCGCCGAGGACGAGGCCCGGCTTCTCACTACCGCTGCACACACACCGTCGGATCTGGAAGCGCTCGCGCAGCAGCGGATCGACGGCCGACCCCTCGAGCACGTGCTGGGATGGGCGGAGTTCTGTGGTCTGAAACTCGCGGTCGATCCCGGGGTGTTCGTTCCCCGCCGTCGTACGGAATTTCTTGTGCATTGTGCCGCCGAAATGGTTGCGCCCGGCTCGCTCGTCGTCGATATGTGCTGCGGTTGCGGTGCGGTCGGGGCTGCACTCGCGGCTGTCGAGCCCGGCATCCGGCTGCATGCCGCCGATATCGACCCCGACGCGGCCCGCTGCGCACGACGCAACCTCACACCGTGTGACGGCGACGTCCACTGCGGCGACCTCTACACGGCGCTGCCCGACTCGATGCTCGGCCGGATCGATGTGGTCGTCGCCAATGCTCCCTACGTACCGACGGCGGCGATCGAGACCATGCCGCCCGAGGCGCGGATACACGAGCCACGTGTCGCGCTGGATGGCGGCGACGACGGACTCGACGTGCATCGACGGTTGGCGGTGTCCGCATCGGAGTGGCTCGCGCCAGGTGGACATCTCCTCGTGGAAGCCGGCTCCGGACAGGCCACGGCCGCGAAGAGAATTCTCGCCGCGGCCGGGCTGACGCCGGAGATCCGCCGATCGGAGGAGTTCGACGCCACCGTCGTCATCGGGGTCGGTCCGTGACACGGACGGGCGCTCAGCCGAGCGGCAACTGCGCGAAGATGGCGGTCGGCTGTGTCGAACCTCCGGAGGGCTCCACGCTGAATCCCAATGCGGTGGCATCCGAAATGCCTTCGAGGACAGCGGTGGTCGACGGTGCGACGTCGTCGGGCGCCATGGTGCCCGCAGCGGTGGCGCCGTCCGGTCCGATCAGCCACATCTGGTAGACCGTGCCGTCGGTCGGCGGCGCGACGTTGTTCATCACCAGCACGCCGGCATCGACGTTCTTCGAATACACGACCGTTGCCGTGCCACCGCCCTCGATCGAGCCGGACGTGGTGCGCACATCCTCCGCCGCGAGGACCTGGGCAGATGTGGGGGGAAGTTCCTGGCGGAATTGCGTCGCGACACCGATGCCGCCGATCGCGATCACCACCGCGGCTGCCGCAGTGAGCAGGAAATTGCGGCGCCGGTTCCGGCGCGCCTCCAGCGAGATCGGGGCATCGCCCGCAGACGAATCGGACGTCGCGACGGCATCGAGAAGACGTCGACGCACATGGGCCGGTGGTTCGACGGCGGTCGCACGGGAGACTTCCGCCATCGCTTCGCGGATCTCGCGGATTTCGCGCTGGAACGTTGCAGCGACGTCGGAGCCGGCGTCGGCCAGGCGTGCGTCGATGGTGCGGCGCTCGTCGTCCGAGATCGCATCCAGGGCGTACACAGCGGTGAGGTCGAGCAGATGGCCTTCGTCGTCGAAGCCGGATCGTGTGCTATGCGTCATCGCTGTTCACCCCCAGACAGTTCTTCAATCGGATCAGGCCGTCCCGGATCCTCGATTTGACGGTCGGTAGCGTCGCGGACAACCGCTCCGATACCTCGCGGTAGGTCAGTCCGCTGTAATAGGCGAGCTCGACGGACTGCCTCTGGAGATCGGTCAGTGAGCCCAGGCAGTCGAGAACCTGCCGCGTGTCGTCGCGACGAAGTGCTTCGTCGCTGACGCTGTCGAACTCCGTGGCAGTGGACAGGGCGCCGTAGCGGGACTCCCGTTCGGCGCCCGACTGCTCGGTGCGCACCCGGTCGACGGCCCGGCGGTGTGCCAGAGTGATCAGCCACGCGAGCGCCGATCCCTGCGTGCGGTCGAACCCCGATGCGGTGCGCCACACCTGCAGGTATACCTCCTGCAGCGTTTCCTCGCTGTAGCCGGGATCGCGGAGGACACGCAGCACCATGCCGTACGCCCGCGACCGCGTCAGGTCGTAGAACTCGGCGAAGGCAGCCGAATCCGCGGCGGCGACCCGGACGAGCAACGCTTCGAGCGTGCCGGTCTTGTCGCCGACCCCGGTCATGGTCCGTGTCCGCTCATTGCACGAAACATTAGCCGGACGAATCGGGCCGCTCAACCTGGCCCGGGGCAAGTGGAGTGCGATCTCGGGCTGCAGAGCCCAGGTGTGCATGCCGATCATCTCCCGAAGCAGGGCGCGACGAGAGCGTGAGCGCATTCTCGAGCCGAAGGGAAGTCCATGCCCGATCTTCGGTGCGGGTGACGTTTCGGATGGGTCACCTGCTTCGACAAATTAATTTCCGATCCCACCCATCCCTGTGCGGAGCAGTGGCGAATGACCAGTGACACACACCTCGCCGCGGCTCGCAGGCCGCGCATCCTGAAGGGAACGGAACAATGGCAAATCGGACACGAAAGAGTTTGGCACTCGTCGGTATCGGGGCTGCAGCGATGCTGAGCATTGCTGCCTGCACGTCGGATGAAGGCACCGACACCATGACCGATACGACCACCATGTCCAGCCCGGCAGAGCAGACCACTGCGCCGATGGAGACGACCGAGACCGGTGCTGCCACCCCGGCCGCTCTCGTCGGCCCGGGATGTGCCGCCTATGCCGAGCAGGTGCCTACCGGCCCGGGTTCGGTCGAGGGCATGGCCGAGGCGAACGTGACCACTGCGGCAGCGAACAACCCGCTGCTCACTACGCTGACCGCCGCCTTGTCGGGGCAGTTGAACCCGGACGTCAACCTCGTCGACACCCTCAACGGTGGTGAATTCACCGTCTTCGCGCCGGTGGACGACGCGTTCGCGGCGGTGGATCCCGCGACCATCGAAACTCTCCAGACCGATTCCGCGCTGCTCACCGATGTTCTGACCTACCATGTGGTTGCCGGTCAGATCGCACCTGCAGACATTGCAGGTGAGCAGACCACTGTCCAGGGCGGCACCGTCGAGGTCACCGGCTCGGGCGACGACTGGATGGTCAACGACGCCAACGTGATCTGCGGCGGTGTCGAAACCGAGAACGCGACCGTCTACCTGATCGATGGTGTCCTGCTGCCGCAGTAGTCGAGAAGTTGCAGTAGTCCCGACCTCAGCCGAAGAAAGGACACATCTCCGTGAGGAAAACGATTGTCGGCCTCGCTGCGGCGCTTCTCGCCGCAGCGGGATCGACCCTGATGGCAGCGCCCGCGCAGGCAGCCCCGTTGACGCCTGTCCCGCAACTCGATGTCAATCGCTACGTGGGCGACTGGTACCAGTTGGCCGCCAACCCGGCGCCCTACAACATCGATTGCGTGCGTGATACCACCGCGAACTACACGCTGATCGACGAGCGCAATGTCCGCGTGGAGAATTCGTGCACCACCATCGCCGGAGAACGTCGCGGCATAGTGGGCAACGCCCGTGTCAACGACACGGCACAACTGCATGTGGCGTTCCCGGGCGTGCCGTTCCAGGATTCTCTCGACGGCCCGAGCAACTACATCGTTGCGCACCTTGCGGAGGACTACTCGTGGGCGCTCGTGGGCGACCCGAGTCGTATTTCCGGATTCGTCCTGTCGCGGTCACCGGTGGTGGATGTGGCGGGATGGCAGGAGATCCGTGCGGTCGTGGAGAGCCAGGGATACAACTCGTGCCTGATGCTCACCTCGCCGACCACGGAAGGGCTGCAAGAGATCAAGCCGCTCTGCACGGTATGAGCAGGATGGAAGGGCCGCTGACGAACCGACGTCAGCGGCTTTTCCGTGCCGTACCGGCAATATTCTCGAGCATCCCGGCGAAGATGATCCCGTGGAACGGGAGCAGTGAGTACCAGTAGAGCCGGCCTGCAAGACCTTTCGGAAAGAAGAGCGCACGCTGATGCAGCCGGGTGCGGTGCGGGGTGAGCGGTTCGAGTCGCCACTCGAGCCATGCGCCACCCGGGGCGAGCATTTCGGCACGCAAGCGCAACAACTCCGGACGATCGATGCGTTCGACCCTCCAGAAGTCGAGGGCATCCCCGGTGTGCAGGGTGCGAGGGTTACGTCGTCCGCGGTTCAGGCCCACTCCGCCGACGAAACGATCGAGCCATCCACGAACTGTCCATGCCAAAGGGAAGGAATACCAGCCGTTCTCGCCTCCGATACCCTCCACGACTTCCCACACCGCGGTGACGTCGGTGTCGCAGTCGAGGCTGCGCTCGTCCGTGAAGACCACCTCGCCTGCCCAGGCCGGATCCGACGGCAGAGGATCGGCGGGCGCGCCCACGGGTGACGCGTTCGCCCACGTGGTTTCCACCTCGCCGCGGTCGATGCGCCCCAGCGCCAGCCGGACGGCGTCGCGGTACGCGATGAGCCCACCCGGAGGCGGCGGGATCACCTCGTCGATGTCGTGATCGTTCATCACCGCGTCGTTTCCCAGAGATTCGATCAGGGCACGTCCCAGCGACGGCGGAATCGGGGTGACGAGCCCGATCCACAGCCCGGCCAGTTTCGGGGTGAGCACTGGAAGCACGAGAATCCTGCGACGACGTAGGCCCGCGACATGCGCGTAGACCTGCATCATCTCGCCGTACCGCAGTACATCGGGGCCGCCGATATCGTAGACGCGACTGCGGGGCAGCGGTGCGGTTGCTGCTGCAACCAGATAGTGCAGCACGTCCCGGATCGCGATCGGCTGGATCCGGTTGTCCACCCAGCGTGGTGTCGTCATCACCGGCAGTCGATTGCTCAGATGGCGGATCATCTCGAAGGATGCCGAACCCGAGCCGATCACCACTCCGGCCTGGAACACCAACGTCGGCACCCCGGATTCGAGCAGGATCCGGCCGACCTGTGCCCGCGATTTCAGGTGCGTCGACAGTTCCTCGGACTTCGGGTGCAGGCCACCGAGGTAGACGATCCTCCCGACACCGGCGCTGCGTGCTGCTGCAGCAACGTGCTCCGCCGCGCGACGTTCGGCGTCGAGGAACTCGCCGCGGCCACCCATCGAATGCACCAGGTAGTAGACGACGTCGATGTCCCGGCATGCCCGCTCGAGCGAGTCTGAATCGCCGAGGTCGCCACGCACCACGTCGACGTCGTCCACCCACGGCACATCGCGGAGTTTGTCGGGGCTCCGTGCGAGGACCCGCACGCGATGGCCGGCTTCGACGAGACGAGGTGCGAGCCGGCCACCGATGTACCCGGTCGCACCGGTCACCAGGATGCGCAGCGGGCGCTCCGAAGTACCTGGGCGATGCGCCTCGGTCATGACGTCGCGACCAGGTGGCCGAGCTGATGACGCAGGGACTCCTCGAGGGATCCGCGGCGGTACGTGTGCCCGGCGTCGAGGAGCCGTCGGGGCACGACGTACTGGTCTGCAGTGGCCAGCTCACGAGCCCCTTGCTCACCGAGCAGCAGCTTCGGGCCGAAACCGGGAACCGGCAGCAGCGCCGGCCGGTGCAGTATGCCGGCGAGGATGCGCGTGTACTCCTTGTTGCGGACCGGTTCCGGCGCAACAGCGTTGACGGCACCCGACAGCTCGGGGTCGTAGAGCGCACGGTGATAGACGTCCAGAAGATCGTCGAGATCGATCCACGACAACCATTGACGCCCGCTGCCCAGGCGGCCGCCGAGACCGGCGGCGAACAGGGGGCGCATCAACTGCAGTGTGCCGCCGCGCGGCGTCTGCACCACTCCGGTGCGCACGTTGACCACGCGGATCCCGGCGTTCGCTGCGGGTGCGGTGGCATCCTCCCAGTCGGCCACCACGTCTGCGAGGAAACCGGTTCCACGCGAAGACGATTCGTCCAGCGGTTCGTCACCGCGGTCGTATCCGTACAGGCCGACCGCAGAGGCACACACGAACGTAGCGGGTCCGTTCGCGGTAGCGGCCGCGCACTCTGCGAGCCGACGCGTCGGCTCCAGGCGGCTGTCGCGTATCGCGGCCATGTGCGAATCGGTGAACCGCCCGGCGATCGATGCGCCGGCCAGGTGCACGACGGCGTCGACGCCTTCGAACAGGTCGGGCGCGGGAGAGTCGGGATCCCAGCGGCGCTCGTCGTCACCGTGCGCGGCGTGTCGCACCAGGCGGATCACACGGTAGCCTCCGGTGCTCAGGAACGCGGCCAGCGCCGTGCCGATGAGCCCGGACGCACCCGAGATCGCGACGGTCACCGGCCGCACACCCTGCTCGTGCGACCAGCGGTGGCTCGCGAGGTCCTCGGCGAGTTGGCGGTGCCGATACCGGAACGTCTGGAGCAGCAGCTTTTCGGGAACCGGGGTGTCGACGAGGTCGGTGACGCGGGTGCGGTGGGCGTCGACCTGCTCGAATCGGTGCTCGTGGCGCCACGACCGGACGAGCCCGGCCGGCCTCGACATCAGGCCATTGTGCCCGAGCGCATCGACGAACCGTGATGGGGGATCGTAGGCGTCGGGCTGGTGATCGGCGACCCATCGCAGTCCACCGGGCAGGCCGAGTACGGCACGGCCGTCGGCGAGGGAGCGAGCCTCGGACACGACGCTCATCGGCTGCCACGGTGGGAGCAGCCGATGGATCGCGCCGGGCCGGGCATGCCAGTCGAATACTTCCTCGCGGGACGCCTCGACGACACTGCTGTACTCGATACTCATCGACGCCTCCGTGAATCGTGTTCTACCTGTTCTCCATTCGGAGCAGGCACCTCCGTGGATGGGTCATCGGCGGGTGGAGATCTCTCCGTATCGTGCCAGTGCGACCTGCCGCTCGTGGGCGTGATCGACGATCGGCTCCGGATATCCGGGCGGTGGGCCGTCCGGCAGCCGATGAACACGCTTTCCCGTGACGCCACGCAGTTCGGGTACCCAGCGACGCACGTAGTCACCCGCAGGATCGAACTTTTCTCCCTGCGAGGTGGGATTGAACACGCGGAAGTAGGGGGCTGCATCGGTGCCGCACCCGGCGGTCCACTGCCATCCGTGCTGGTTGGATGCGAGATCACCATCGACGAGATGCGTCATGAAGTGTCGCGCGCCCCACCACCACGGCAGGTGCAGATCCTTGGTGAGAAACGATGCGACGATCATCCGCAGCCGGTTGTGCATCCAGCCTTCGGCGAGCAACTGCCGCATGCCCGCGTCGACGATGGGGAATCCGGTGCGGCCCTGTTGCCAGGTGGCGAAGGCACGGTCGGCGTCGGGTCCGCTGTCGTAGCGGAGGGCGTCGAAGCGCTCGTTGTAGTTGCGGCGTGCCGTGTCGGGGCGATGGTGCAGGACGTCGGCGTAGAAGTCGCGCCAGCACAGCTCGCTACGCAGGGTCGTCGCACCGGGGTCCGAACGGTCGCGCAGGTCGTGGAGGAGGGTGCGGGGGTGCAGACATCCGAATTTGAGGGCGGCGGACAGGCGGCTCGTGCCGTCGAGGTCGGGTCGATCGCGGTCGGTGTCGTACCGGTCGAGTCCGTCGTCGCGGAATTGCCGCCATCGGCGTAGTGCCGCTTTCTCGCCGGCCGGTGGCAATGCGATGTCCGGGGAGTCGTCGTCCGGGATGGCGACGCGCAGATCGGTGCCGTCGGGATCGAGCCAGGCCGCGGTGGTCGCGTCGGTTTTCGCCGGCGGGCGCCATCCGTGCTCGAGCCAGGCGCGCCGGAACGGCGTGAACACCCGATATGGCGTGCCGTCGTTCTTGAGGACGCGCCCCGGTGAGACGGCATAGGGCGAGCCGGTCCGGACCAACGGGACATCGTCGAGGGCGTCCTCGACGGCGCGATCGCGTCGCGACCCGTACGGGGCGTGGTCCGCGCTGACGTGCACCGCGCTCGCGTCGAACTCGCGGGCGATCGTCGGTACCACGTCGACCGGGTCTCCATGGACCACGAGCAACCGGCCGTCGAGATCGTCGTCGAGGGCGCGCAGACAGCGCAGCAGATACGTATAGCGCGGACCGGGTGTCGCCAGTGCGTCGTCGAGCACGAACAGCGCGACCACACGATCAGCATCGGAGGCGCTCGACAGGGTGGGTAGGTCGCGCAGGCGTAGATCGCGGCGGAACCAGACAACGTGGGTACTCACCCGTCCAGTGTGCAAGGTGGTGGATGGGTGACGTGGTGGATGGGAGACAATGGCGAACATGACCGAAGCGTTCGATGTTCCCATCCGCGACGACTCGATCAGGCTCGGTCAGTTCCTGAAACTGGCGAGCCTGATCGAGTCGGGTGCGGAGGCGAAAGAGGTGATCGCCGACGGTCTCGTCTCGGTCAACGGTGAGGTCGAGGTGCGGCGGGGCCGGCAGCTGCACACCGGGGACGTCGTCGAGATCGCCGGGGCGAGTGCGCGGGTGGCGAGGGACTGACCTCGGTCAGTTGGCGGCGCGCACGACCACACCGTCGTGGTCGCTGTAGACGATCTCGCCCGGGTTGAAGGTGACGCCACCGATCTCGACCGGCACATTCTTCTCGCCCGACCCGGTCTGGGTGCTCTTGCGCGGGTTGGTGCCCAGTGCCTTCACACCGATGTCCAGGGTGCGCAGGATCGCGGAGTCGCGGACGGCGCCGTTGATGATGACGCCTGCCCAGCCGTTGTCGACGCCGCGTCCGGCGATGATGTCGCCGACGAGTGCGGTGTGGATGCTCGCGTCGCCGTCCACCACCAGGACACCGCCGTTGCCTGCCTCGGACAGCGTCTGCTTGACCAGCAGGTTGTCCTGGAAGCAGCGGATCGTCGTAATCGGGCCTGCGAACTCGGCGCGCCCACCGTACTGGATGAACTGGGTGTCGCAGCTGCGGATGTCGCGGCCGATCTCGTCGGCGAGATCGGCGGTCGCGGTGAATTCGATGGCTTCGCTCATGAGCCAGAGGATAAGCCCTTCGCGTGGTGGGCAAACCGAAGGTGACGGCCACCACGGGCGAGCCCCACCGCAATCGGGTAGATCCTTGTATTCTTACGGGCCAGCTTCGCCCATGACTGATACAGGACGGTGCAATGCCTCTCGACGCCCGCCAGGCGGTCGTTCGCGTGCCCAAGGCCGGAGAACTGATTGCCGCGAGCCTGCGCCGTCAGATCATCATCGGTGAACTCGAGGCGGGTGAACCCTTGCCCAACGAGGCCGCACTCATGGAGCGATTCGGAGTGTCGCGGCCGACCCTGCGTGAAGCGTTCCGCATCCTCGAATCGGAAGGCATCATCACCGTGCTCCGCGGTGCGCGTGGAGGTGCACGCGTGCAGGCGCCCGACGGGTCGACGGCGGCGCGCTACGCCGGTCTGCTGCTGCAGTACCGCGGAGTCCCGCTCGCTGACGTGTACCGCGCGCGTACCGAACTCGAGGTCGCGGCGGTCGGCTTGATCGCCGCGAACCCCGGCGACCGCATCGACACGCTCGCCGCGGTCGTCGAACGCGGTGGGCAGGTGATCGACGATCCGCACGCGTTCGTCAAATACGTCAGCGACGTGAACCGCGCGATCATGGAACTCGGTGGCAATCAGACGATGTCGACGCTCGCGAACATGCTGCTCGACATCATGGACGCCCACAATGCGCTGTACCTGTCGACCCGAACGGGGCGGGACAGCCCCGGCGTGGCCGTGGCGCTGCGTGCGAACCACAAGCTCGTCGAACTGCTGCGATCTGGGGAACCTGGTGCAGCGGAAGAATTCTGGCGTCGTCACCTCGACAGCGTCGAGCATTACATGACCGGCGATTCGGAGACCACTCTCGTCGAGGTGCTGTCCTGATCAACCGCCGCCGATGACGGTCAGCCCTGCCGTGAGCCATTCAACATGCACAGCACAAGTGCGCGTCGGGTTCAGCGGCCGAACCGGCGCTCGTAGTCGGCACGCTCACGGTCGGCGCGGGCGCGGTCCTTCGAACCCAGGAGCCCGGGATCGAAGCCGTGCTGCTGCAGACGGTGCCGCTGCCAGATCGGCATCAGCGCGATCGCGAAGTAGAGCCACGGAAGCAGGAGGAGCAGCATCATCGCGAACGGAATCCAGACCGGGCCCGGAATCAGCAGGAAGAGCATCAAGAGCGGGATGAGGGGCAGATTCCACCGCAGGAGGTAACGCCGGGATCCTCCCGGCCCGAGGATGTCCTCCCGGACCCACTCACGCTGTTCGGCGGGCAGCGTTCGACCGAACATGTAACCGATCCGCTGAGACAAATTAGGTCGCGCGCTACTCATATTGTCCAGGGTAGTGCCTCAGTCGTAGAGCCGCGTCAGGCTGTCCGCGAATGTATCCACGACCACTTTCCTGCGCAGCTTCATACTCGGCGTGAGATCGCCCTCTTCCACGGAGAGTTCGCGCTCGATGATCGTGAACTTCTTGATCTGCTCCCACCGGTTGAGCTGCAGGTTGAGCTGGTCGATGTCCTTCGAGATCAGCTCGTGCGTCTTGTCGTGCTGCGCGATGTCGGCAAACGACAGACCGCCGAGGCCGTTCTTGTCTGCCCACGCGGTGACGGCTTCGGCATCCAGCGCCACCAGCGCGACACAGTACGGCTTGCTTTCACCGTGGACGATGATCTCCGCCGCGTAGGGCGAGATGCCCTTGAACGTCGCGGCGATCGCCGACGGGGCGACGTACTTGCCCTGCGACGTCTTGAACATGTCCTTCTTACGGTCGGTGATCTTCACGTAACCGTCGTCGTCGAGGCTGCCGATATCGCCCGTGTGGAACCAGCCGTCGGCATCGAGCGCTTCGGCGGTGGCGTCGGGGCGGTCGTGGTAGCCGGTCATCACACCCGGACCTTTGATGAGCACCTCGCCGTCATCGGCGATCTTCACTTCTGTTCCGGGGAGGGGCCAGCCCACCGTGCCGAGCCGGTTTGCCTGGGGGCGGTTGACGCAGGACGCGGCCGAGGTCTCCGTAAGTCCGTAGCCCTCGAGCACGGGAATGCCGACGGCATCGAACCACTGCGCCACGTCGGGGTTCAGTGCCGCCGAGCCGGAGATGAAGAAGCGCAAACGGCCACCGAAGCGTTCGCGGATGGTCGAGAGCACCAGCTTGTCGGCGACGGTGTGCTGCGCTTTGTCGAGCAGGCCGGGCGAGCGGCCGTCCTGGCGCGCCTTCGACACACCGGTGCCCACGCCCATGGCCCAGTCGAAGAGCACCTTCTTGATGCCGCCTTCTTCCGACATCATCCCTTCGACGCGTGCGTGCGCCTTCTCGAAGATGCGGGGCGCGGCACCCATGAAGGTCGGGCGGACGACGGCGAGGTTCTCGACGATCTTGTCGACCCGCCCGTCGACGGCGGTGGGGAAGCCCATCTGCAGGGGCAGCGTCAGCAGCACCTTGCCGAACACGTGCGACAGCGGGAGCCAGAGGTACTGCAGATCGTCGGAGCCGAGCAGGCCGACGGAATCGACGGCCGCCGCCTCGTACGTCCATGCCGAGTGCGGCAGCCGGACGCCTTTCGGTTTGCCGGTGGTGCCGGAGGTGTAGATGACGGTCGCAAGGTGATGTGGCTCGATGCTGTGGATCCTGTCGATCACCACCCCCGAATCCTCGGCCAGGTGGGCCCGGCCGAGTTCCACGAGATCGTCGAACCCGATCACCCAGTCGCCGTCGCCCGAACCGTCGATCACGACCACTTTGGCGACATCCGGTAGCTCACTGCGATGCTGAAGAAGCTTGTCGACCTGCTCCTGATCCTCTGCGATGACGACGCGGCTTCCCGAGTTCGCCACGATGAACGCGACATCCGGTGCGTGGGTGGTGGGATACACCGTCGTGGTTGCCCCACCGGCGCACATCACCGCGAGGTCGGCGAGCACCCACTCGAAGCGGGTCGACGAGGCCAGCGCCACGCGGTCCTCGAGTCCGAGGCCCAGCGACAGCAGCCCGGCCGCGAGCAGCCGCACCTTGTCTCCGGTCTCTTCCCAGGTGGTGCTCGTCCAGTCACCCTCACCGTCGGGGTAGCGGAAGGCCTCTGCCTCCGGTGACGCGGTGACGCGATCGATGAACAGCCGAGCGACCGACGGCGCCCGTTTCTCGATCTTGGCGTGATCGACCTTCTCCTCGGACGCGCGCATTATGGTCATTGCCCCAGTCTAGAAGGCAGGCCGGTCCTGAGCAGCGCTTCTCCGGACACCGGAAGAGACGGCTTTCCTCCGCCTGCACGGGTTCCCGTGGGTCGTGAGGCAACGGAAACCCCTACAAGTGGAGGAAAGTTTCAGTTATTCCGACGAGCAAAGGCAAACATCATGAAGGACGTGAAGACCAGGACCGAGACTCTGCGGCGCATCATCGGGCACCGCGTCGTCGACGGCAAGGACGCCGCTGTCGTGACGGTGTCGCAGAGCTATCCGACCGACGCCGACGACCTCTGGGATGCCTGCACCAACCCCGAGCGCATCCCGCGCTGGTTCCTGCCGATCAGCGGCGAACTGCGCGTCGGCGGCCGGTACCAGTTCGAAGGCAACGCCGGAGGCGAGGTTCTCACCTGCACCCCTCCGAAGTCATTTTCGGCGACCTGGGAATTCGGTGGCGGCATGAGCTGGATCGAGGTGTCGATCATCCCTGAACCCGGGGACTGCGCCCGTTTCGAGCTTTCGCACATCGCTCACGCCGAGGGCGACCACTGGGAGACGTACGGCCCCGGTGCCGTCGGCATCGGCTGGGATCAGGCGCTCCTCGGTCTCGGGCTGCACCTCGATTCGGGTGCTGCGGTCGATCCCGCCGAGTTCGAGAAATGGTCTCTCTCGCCCCAGGGGCTGAGCTATGTTCGGGAAGCCGGAAACGGCTGGTGCGACGCCGACATGGCTGCAGGAACCGACCCGGAGACGGCTCGCGAGCGGGCCGATCGCACGATCGCCTTCTACTCCGGGGAGTGAGCGGCCTGTGACAGGTGCCATGCCGGCGCGGTAGTTTGGTGTAACTCCAATTTCTACTCACCGGTAGGGGTGCAACATGCCTGCTCCGAACGCTGCGACCTTCGCGCGGCTCGCGGACCTCATCGCGATCGACGACGCCTCCGAGAGGCCCACGCGTCCCGTCGTCGAGGCCTTCACCGGCCGCGAGATCGCGACGGTGCCCGTCGGCACAGCCGACGACGCGAAGGCCGCGGTCGACCGCGCACGCAAGGCCCAGGTCGCGTGGGCGCAGACGCCCGTTGCAGAACGCGCCGAGATCTTCCATCGCTATCGAGACCTGCTGATCTCGAAACGCGACCAGCTGATGGACATGGCACAGGCCGAAACCGGTAAGTCCAGAGCGTCGGCGCAGGAAGAAGTGCTCGATATCGCGATGACCGCGCGGTACTACGCGCGCACCGCCGCGAAACTGCTGCGCCCACGCCGTGCCACGGGCATGCTTCCGGTCCTGACGAAAACCACGGTCAGGCACCATCCCAAAGGCGTCGTCGGGGTGATCGCACCCTGGAACTACCCGATGACCCTCGCGGTCTCCGACGCGATCCCGGCACTGCTCGCGGGCAACACCGTGGTGCTCAAGCCCGACAGTCAGACCCCGTACTGCGCCCTCGCAGTCGCCGATCTGCTGTACGAGGCGGGACTGCCGCGCGACGTATTCGCCGTCGTCCCCGGGCCGGGTTCGGTGGTGGGCACCGCCCTCGTCGAGAACACCGACTACCTGATGTTCACGGGTTCCTCGCAGACCGGGCGTCTGCTCGCCGAACAGGCCGGGCGACGTCTCATCGGCTTCTCCGCCGAACTCGGTGGCAAGAATCCCATGATCGTCACCGAAGGCGCGAACCTGCGTGAGGTCACCGAGGCCGCGATGCGCGCGTGCTTCTCGAACTCCGGTCAGCTGTGCATCTCGATCGAGCGGATCTACGTCGAGAAGTCGATCGCGCCCGAGTTCCTGCGCATGTTCGGCGATCGGGTGCGCAAGGTCGCGCTCGGTGCGAGTTACGACTTCGGCGCCGAAATG
Organism: Rhodococcus sp. NPDC060086; assembly: GCF_042730275.1. NCBI lineage: Bacteria > Bacillati > Actinomycetota > Actinomycetes > Mycobacteriales > Nocardiaceae > Rhodococcus > Rhodococcus sp. NPDC060086. The sequence goes on along the minus strand of NZ_JBHWWZ010000039.1, from coordinate 10,333 downwards.
GGGTCGCTCGTCAACGAAACCCAGGTCAAGACAGTGTCCGGGCATGTGGACGACGCGGTTGCCAAGGGTGCGACCGTCGTCGCCGGTGGTAGAGCGCGCCCCGATCTGGGCCCGTTGTTCTACGAACCGACCGTCCTGACCGACGTTCCCGAGAATGCCGAGTGCTACGCCGACGAGACGTTCGGGCCGCTCGTGTCGGTGTATCCAGTGGACGACGTCGACGAGGCGATCCGTCGTGCCAACGACACCGAGTACGGACTCAATGCGTCGGTGTGGGCGGCCACCAAGGCTCAGGGTGAGGCGATCGCCGCACGTATCCACGCGGGCACCGTGAACGTCGACGAAGGCTATGCACCGGCGTGGGGCAGCACCGATGCGCCGATGGGCGGCATGGGCATCTCCGGTGTGGGCCGGCGACACGGCGCTGACGGTCTGCTCAAGTACACCGAAGCGCAGACCATCGCGACCACGCGCCTGCTCAACCTCGACGGGCCCCGCGGCCTGCCGAAGAAGGCGTGGGCGAAGATGCTGGCGCCGTTCGTCGCTGCGATGAAGTGGCTGCCCGGGCGCTGAGCGCGCAGTGTTGCCAGCCGCTGAGCGCGAGGTGCGGTCGGCTTCAGGATTTCTCGACCGTCGTCTTCCGCTCGATGCTCGTCGCGAGCGGTTTTTCGATCACGAAGAACAGGCACACCGCTGCGACGAGCGCGAGCGGAGCGATCGCGAGGTAGATCGGGGTGAGTGCCTCGTTGTACGACTCGACGACCGCCAGGTGCAGCGAGTCGGGCAGACCTTGAACGATCGAGGGGGTGAGGGAGTCGGCGTGGATCCCGGCGTCTGCTGCGTCGGGGATCCGCTCGGTGATCAGCGTGGCCACGCGGGTGGTGAACACGCTGCCGACCACACCGACGCCGAGTGTCGCGCCGATCTGCCGGAAGTAGTTGTTGCTGGCCGTGGCGGTGCCGACCTCCTCGATGGGGAAGGAGTTCTGCACGACGAGGACCAGCAACTGCATCGAGGTGCCCAGGCCCAGCCCGAGGAGCGCGACGAAGCAGCCGAGCAGCCACAGCGGGCTGTCGACGGTGAGCGTCGACAGCGCGACCATGGCCGCCGCAACGAGAATCGCGCCGACGATCGGCCAATTCTTGTAGCGCCCGGTGCGGGTCACGTATCGGCCGATGAGCGTGGAGGTGACGAACAGTGTGCCCATCATCGGGAGCATCATCAGTCCTGCAGCGGTAGCTCCCATGCCTGCCACCATCTGCAGATAGGTGGGCATGTAGGACGCCACGCCGAACAGTGAGACGCTGATGAGAAGTGCTGCCAGGGTGCACAGATTGAAGTTGCGGTCGCGGAACAGGTGCAGCGGGATGACGGGTTCCGCGGTGCGCGATTCGATGAACAGGAACAGTCCCGCCGCCACGACGGTCGCGGCGATCATCGCGAGAACGGTCGGCGACGACCACGCGAACTGTGCACCGCCCAAGGTGGCGACCAACACGAGAAGTGTTGTCGCGACGGACAGGACGGCCATTCCGGCGACGTCGATCCGGGGACGCGCCCGTCGTCGCTCGGGTAGACGCAGGAAGAATGCCGCGGCCAGGAGCGCGAGCAGCCCGATCGGGATGTTGAGCCAGAACACCCAGCGCCAGCCGGGGCCCTCGGTGAAGAATCCGCCCAGCAGCGGGCCGCTCACCGACGACAGCGCGAAGACGCTGCTCATGATGCCCATGTACTTGCCGCGCTCGCGGGCGGGGATGACGTCGGCGATCGTCGCCTGAGAGAGGATCATCAGCCCGCCGCCGCCGAGCCCCTGGATGGCGCGGCCGGCGATGAGCCAGATGATGTCCGGAGCAACGGCGCTGACCACCGATCCGGCGACGAAGATCGAAATGGCAACCATCAGAATCGGTTTGCGGCCGAGGAGGTCGCCGAGTTTGCCGTAGATCGGCATCATGATCGTCGACGCGAGGATGTAGGCGGTGATGACCCACAGCATCAGGTCGGCGCCGTGCAGTTCGCCGACGATGGTGGGCAGTGCCGGGTTGAGAACGGTCTGGCTCAGTGATGCAGAGAGCATCGCCAGAAGCAGCCCCGCGAAGATGAATCCGATGCGGACGGGAGGCGTCGACGTGCCTTGTTCGCTTGTCGAGGTATCCGCCGTCATGGTCTTGTCACGTTCCTGAACTGCGCACATTTCCGTCGCAGGAGCGCATCGGCATCGGTTTCCTCGAGGTCTGCGCGCGCGAGAATCGGGCGCATCGCCGCCCGCATCACGGCGCCCGCGACGGTGACGACCATCTGCGCTGCTTCTTCGGCGGATTCGTCGGGATGGGCCGAGGTCCATCCCTCGGATGCGACGAGTCGTTCGGTGACGAACTCGGCGACGAGCGCCTGCACGTCGTCGATGTACCGGAAGCGTCGGCGGGAGAGCTCGGGGTGACGTTCCATCAGGTCGGAGTATTCGGCTTGCGTGATCTGTTTGTGGTTGGTGGTGCGGAAGACGGTGAGAAGGAGAATCGCGACCTTCTCGACGAGGTCGTCGCCGGGTTCGATTCTGAACTCGTCGACGACGGTGTCGCTGATGACGGCGGCGCGCAGGCCGAGTACAGCGTCTTCCTTCGACTTGAAGTAGTTGAAGAACGTGCGTGGCGAGACGTAGGCGGCGTCGGCGATCGCTTCGATGGTGATGTCCGACAGGTGGTCGTGCGTCGCGGCTGCGTTCGCGGCGGCGAGGTGGATGGCCGTCCACGTGCGGGCACGCTTACGTTCGCGGTGCGACACCTGGTCGGTTGCAGTCATGAATATTTACATTATGGCAACTACCGAGGGATGCAAATCGGATTCTTGCTTTCGGTCTCTACCGAGCTTGTGCCGGTGAGCTGGCGTGGGTATCTCTGCCGACGGCCTTCAGCCGCCCTGGTGTCGGACGACGGAGTGCTCGAGTTTGCGCAACAACTGAACAAGCTCGGCCTGGTCGTCTGCCGACATGCCGGAGAGCATGCGGGTTTCGTTCTCGAAATGAGCGACCGCGACCTCGTCGATGAGCTTCTTGCCTGTCTCGGTGAGCTCGGCGTGCACGATGCGCCGATCGTCGGCGTCGCGCTCACGTCGCACCAAACCCGCCTTCTCGAGACGGTCGATGCGGAGTGTGACGCCGCCGGTGGTCACCAGTGAACTCTCGGCGAGTTACCCGGGGGTCATCCGGTAGGGCGTGCCCGAGCGGCGCAGCGCGGCCAGCCGAGTACCTCGAGGGGTGTGACGTCCAGGCCGGGCCATTCGCGGGTCCACTGGCTCACGATGTCGTCGACGGCATCATGGTCGGGAACAGTGTCGCGCCCCACGCAGGCCTCCTCTGTTGAGCGCCGAAGAATTGTTCACGATACGGCCTGCGCGGCCCGCGCGGGGATGCCAGGGATCAGCGTGGTGCTGTGGCGATTGCGTCGATCTCGACGGTCGCGCCGTACGGAAGCGCACTCACCTCGACGAAGGTCCGGGCCGGGCGCGGTTCGGCGAAGAGACGCTCGAACTGGCGGTTGGCTTCCTCTCTCAGCGACAGGTCGGTGACGAAGTAGGTGAGCTTGACGACGTCGGAGAGCTTTCCTCCGACCACGGCGAGCCGGTCGGTCATGCGGTCGATGGCGGCGTCGAGGGCTTCGGTGCGGCCCTCGACGGCGACACCGTCGGGATCGATGGACAGCGCACCGGAGACGAAGACGAGACCTCCTGCGACGTACGCCGGGCTGTACGGATGGTGGGCGCTGACGGAGGTGAGTGACATCGGTGATCGCTCCTGGGGTCGAGTCGCGGTTCGCCAACTATCTCAGTGCTGAATGTTTTCTGTGAAGTGGCGTGCTCACTCCGATACGGACACATCCGCCGCGTCGTCGTAGAAACACACGTGCCCGGCGATCGGCTCCATCCCGGCGAGCGGCTTCTCGTACGACCACGCGACGTTCTCGGCCGGCTGCTGCCCCGTGAACGACCAGTACCGGGCCGTGCCTTTGTACGGACATCCCGTACGCAACACCGACTCCTCGAGCTGGGAGAAGTCCACATCGGCGGGGGGAATGTAGTAGCGCGTCGGCAGTCCGGTCTCGAACACCAACACAGGTGTGCGGGTTTCGGCGACGACCGAATCTCCCACCGTGACGCGGACGTGGCGGGAACTCGGGAGTGCGTCGACACGGTGGTGTGGGTCGCGCGGATGGGTGAACACCTCGGCCTCCTCCTCGAACCAGTGCTCGTCCTCATCGACGTGGACCGTGTCGCCCGGCTCGGGTTCACCCTGCCGGAACCACGCGAACGCCAACCGGTCGTCGAGACCGTCGATGTCCAGCTGGAACACCGGTGAGTACGCACGCCGGTCATCGACGACGATGTCGTACCACTGCCACACGTCCGGGCGGCTGCGGCTCGGCGACAGCGATGCGGACAGCAGATCGAAACGCACGTCGTCGCGCGGGAACGCATAGAACGGCACGGGTTTGCCCGGCGCCCACACCAGCACCGCGCGGGTGCTGTCCACGACCGTCCGCCCGAACCACTTCCCCCGGATCCGGCGCTCGCAGGGTTCGTACAGGTAATCGTCGGATTCGAGGGTGGGCCGGGGTGCGGCGATCTTGCGGGCAGACATACATCGACCGTATCGCGCATGAACACGACGCGGCCGTATCCTGCGCCGTCCTGGCGAGGCGATCTGCGGGATACGCTGCTCGGCGATGATCGACGACCCGCTCGAACTCGTCCGGACACTGGTGGGAGTCACCGCGCTCGCCGCCGTGGCCACCGCTGTCCTGTGGGCGTTCGGTGTTCCGCACCGATTCGCGCCGGTGTACGCAATCGCGCGCGGCACAGTGCAACTCGCATTCGTTGCCCTCGTGCTCACGGGAGTCATCGCCGACGCCCGGTGGGTCGCGCTGGTGCTCGCGGTCATGTTCGGTGTGGCGGTGTGGACCGCGTCGCGCCGGGTCGGGCGAGGACGTGCGACGACGGTGATGGTCGGTGTCGCCATGGCCCTCGGAATCGGCACCGCACTCGCGATCGTGTTCGTCAGCGGAGCCATCGAGCTCACACCTCGATATGCACTGGCACTCGGCGGAATCGTGATCGGTGGTGCGATGACGGTCGCGAGCCTGACGGGTCGCCGGTTCACCGAGATCGTCGACGACCGGTGGACGGAGGTCGAAGGGTGGCTCGCGCTCGGCGCGACCATGCGGCAGGCGACGCTCGACCACGCCCGGCTCGCGGTGCGGGCGGCGCTGATCCCGTCCCTCGACCAGACGAAGACCACCGGACTGGTGACGCTGCCGGGGGCCTTCGTCGGCGCGATCTTCGGCGGGCTGTCTCCTCTCGAGGCCGGTCGTTTCCAGGTGGTGGTACTCGCGGCGATCATGGCGGCCGGATCCATCACCGCGGTGGTGCTCGCGATCGGCCTCGGACGTCTGCGGGTGCGTCCGAGGCCCGAGGAGTGAGCTGCGGTATGAATTGAGGTCGACGTCGACTTCGATGGAGGCATGGGAATGCTGCTCGTAGCCAACCGCGGTGAGATCGCCCTGCGGATCATCCGCACGGCGACCGAACTCGGCCTCGACACCGTCGCCGTGTACGCCGAGGACGACGCAGGAAGCCCGCACGTTGCGGCCGCCTCCAGATCCGTTCCCCTCGTAGGCTCCGGTCCGGCCGCGTATCTCGCCCAGGACGCGATCCTCCGCATCGCCCGCGACACGGACTGCACTCTCGTGCATCCCGGGTACGGCTTCCTCAGCGAGAACGCCGCGTTCGCGGACCGCTGCGCCGAGGCGGGGGTGACGTTCGTCGGTCCCGATCCCGACGCGCTGCGGACCTTCGGCGACAAGCAGTCCGCCCGCGCTGCCGCGGCACGCCTGGGTATTCCCGTGGTGCCGGCGTCCGGCACGGGCGATGACTCGGACTCCGTGACTCAGGACTCCGTGACTCTGGACTCCGTGGCTCTGGAGGACTTCCTCGCACAGAATCCCGGCGGCATCGTCATCAAGGCTCTCGCCGGGGGCGGCGGGCGCGGCATGCGGATCGTGCGCAGTGCCGACGACCTCGACGACGCGTACCGATCCGCCGCCGCCGAAGCGCTCGGTGCATTCGGCGACGACCGTCTCTACGCCGAAGCGCTCGTCGTGCAGGCCCGACACATCGAGGTGCAGATCGTCGCCGCATCCGACGGCGTGGGCGGCACCGTGGTGCGTGCACTCGGCGACCGTGACTGCAGCGTGCAGCGACGCCATCAGAAGCTCGTCGAGATCGCCCCCGCCCCCGCACTGAGCAAACAACTGCGACGCGACCTGCATGTCGCGGCTGCTCGCCTCGGTGTCGGTACGCACTTGCGTGGGGTGGCGACGGTCGAGTTCCTCGTGACCGACGCCGGGATGGTGTTCCTCGAGGTGAACCCGCGGATCCAGGTGGAACACACCGTCACCGAGGAGGTCACCGGGATCGACCTCGTGGCCGTGCAGATCGCGGTGGCGCGAGGTGCCCTGTTCGACGAACTCGACCTACCCGACGGCATCACGGCGGACTCGCACGGTGTTGCCGGAGTGCCCACCCGTGTACGCGGTGTGGCCGTGCAGGCACGCGTCAACACCGAAACGCTGCGTCACGACGGCCGGACCGTCCCCTCGACGGGACCCCTGTCTGTCTTCACCCCACCATCCGGTCCCGGGATCCGGGTCGACACGCACGGCCGTCCGGGACTCGAGGTGGGTGCCCGCTACGATTCGCTGCTCGCGAAGGTCATCGCGCACGTGCGGGTTTCCGATATGGGAGTCGCGTTCCGGAAACTCGATGCCGCGCTCGGTGAGTTCGTCGTCGACGGTGTCGCCACCAACCGCGACGTCCTCCGGAAAATTCTGACCGACAAAGAGTTCCGGTCGGGCCCGGTCACTACGTCGTGGTTCGATGAGCGCCTCGCGGACTTCGTCGACCCGCACGCGGCGACCTCGGTTCCGGCGGAAGCCCCTGAGCTGCACGCCGGTGAGCATGCGTTGCGCGCCGACATGGTCGGCACCGTCGTCGAGTCGGCCGCAGAGGGTGACACCGTGCCGGTCGGTGCGCCCATCGTGATCCTCGATGCGATGAAGATGCAGCATGCGATCACCGCGTCGGGCTCGGCCACCGTGATCCGGATGCTCGTGCGACCCGGGCAGACCGTGCAGCCCGGAACGGTGGTCGCCGTGATCCAAACCGAACGCGATGCCGGAACCGATCACGCCGCAGCCGCATTCGACCTCGATGCCGAACGGGCCGATCTCGACGAGATCCGCGCGCGGCACGCCGTCACCCTCGACGACGCCCGTCCCGACACGGTGTCTCGACGGCACGGCCGCGGGCGCCGCACCGCGCGCGAGAACATCACGGACCTCGTCGACACCGACAGCTTCGTCGAATACGGCGGGCTCGTCCTCGCCGCGCAACGTGGCCGTCGCAGCGAAGAGGATCTGATCGAGAACACCCCGGCCGACGGTCTCGTCGGGGGTGCGGCACGTATCGGCGGTGCCGACGCGGTGGTGATGTCCTACGACTACACCGTGCTCGCGGGAACCCAAGGCCGGTACAACCACAGCAAGACCGATCGGCTCCTCGAACTCGCTGCGCGCCGCGAAGTGCCGCTGGTGCTGTTCGCGGAGGGCGGTGGCGGACGCCCGGGTGATGTCGATGCGGCGCACGGCGCGGGCTTGGATCTGTCGACGTTCCGGTCGATGGCGGCCCTGCGCGGTCGCGTGCCCACCGTAGCGGTGGTATCGGGTCGGTGTTTCGCGGGCAACGCTGCACTCGCCGGCGTCTGCGATGTGCTCATCGCGACACCCGACGCCAACATCGGGATGGGCGGGCCCGCGATGATCGAGGGCGGCGGACTCGGAGTTCACCGGCCCGAGGACATCGGTCCGATCGACGTACAACGCCGCAACGGTGTGGTTCACCTCGCCGCGCGCGACGAAGAGCACGCAGTCGCGCTGGCCCGGAAATACCTGTCGTACTTCACCACCCCGGGAACCGATTTCGAGGCCCCGGACCCGCGTCTCCCGCGACACGTGGTTCCCGAGAATCGGCTTCGCTCCTACGACGTTCGTGCTGCGCTCACTGCGGTCGCCGATGTCGATTCGGTGCTCGAATTACGCCCGGACTACGGAATCGGTATCGTCACCGCCCTCGTGCGGGTCGAGGGCCGGGCCTACGGCATGCTGGCCAACAGCAGCCACCACCTCGGAGGTGCGATCGATGCGGAAGCCGCCGACAAGGCCGCAGACTTCCTCGAACTGTGCGAAGAACACCGCCTTCCCGTTGTGAGCCTGTGCGACACACCGGGTTTCATGGTCGGACCGGAATCGGAGAAGCAGGCGACGGTGCGACGATTCGGCCGTTTCTTCATCGCGGGTGCGCGAATGACGGTGCCGTTCGGCACGATCATCCTCCGCAAGGGATACGGTCTCGGCGCCATGGCGATGGCCGGGGGGTCGTTCCACACACCGCAGTTCACGATTGCGTGGCCCACCGGCGAGATCGGCGGCATGGGACTCGAAGGTGCGGTGCGGCTCGGCTTCCGCAAGGAACTCGATGCCTCGCCGACCCCCGAGGCCCGTGAGGAACTGTTCGACGAGCTGGTCGCGGCGGCATACCAGCGGGGCAAGGCACTGCAGGCGGCGACGATCTTCGAACTCGACGACGTCATCGACCCCGCCGACACGCGAACGTGGATTTCACGGCTGCGATAGGGGTATTCGTTTCGTATGGTCACCTATCCCGGGGCTCAGGAATATCTCCCTGACACTCTCGACCTTCTCTCGCTCGCGACCGCATCCCGGGGATGCCGCGGCTGCGATCTGTTCAAAGCCGCCGCGCGCACCGTCTTCGGTGCCGGACCCGACGACGCGCGCATGATGTTGGTCGGCGAACAACCCGGGAACGAGGAGGATCTGTCGGGGGAGCCGTTCGTCGGCCCTGCAGGGCGGTTGCTGGACAAGGCGCTCGAAGACGCGGGCATCGACCGGGAAACTGTGTACGTCACCAATGCCGTCAAGCATTTCCGATTCGATCGGGCGGCGGGCGGGAAGAGGCGCATCCACAAGAAGCCGTCGGGCGGACAGATCACCGCGTGCCGGCCGTGGCTCGTCGCCGAACTCGACGTGGTGCGCCCCGACATCGTGGTGTGTCTCGGTGCGACGGCGGCGCAGGCGCTGATCGGGAAGAATTTCAAGCTCACCGAGCATCGCGGTGAGGTGATGCAACTCGATGACGAGCTGCGCGGCAGCGACCTGCTCGGCAGGGTCGATCCGGCGGTGCTCGCCACCATCCATCCGTCGGCGGCACTGCGGGCCCGGGTGGACCGAGAGGAGGCGTTCGAGTCTCTCGTGCGCGATCTGCAGCGCGCGGCCGGGTTGCTCTGACCGTCCTCTACGCGGTGGTGGCGAGTGCCGCTGCCAACCCGAACGCCACCGACATCACGGACACCTCGATCACGGCATTGCGCAGGGAGACATCCGCGGTGGTCCGGTGGGTACCCGCCGCGGGCACCCATGTTCGTCGCCAGATCCACGCGAGCCCGAGTAGTGCGACGAGAAGCACGATCTTCGCGAGCACGAGGCGGCCGTAACCGGAGTCGACGAGCGCGGCCACCGACCCGAGGCGCACGACCGCGTTGACGACACCGGTCGCCCCGAGCACCACGACGCACTTCGTCGCGAGCTCCGAATAGCGCGGCAACAGCCGAGCCCAGGCCCCTCGACCCCGGACCAGCAGGGCGAGTGCGGTGAGCACTCCCAGCCAGAGGGCGGCCGCGAGGACGTGCGCCGCGTCGAGCAGCGACCCGAACGCCTGCTGCGACATGTGCCCCGTGACGGGTCGCGCGACGAGAGCGAGGGCCGCCGCGACGAGCACCGGCACGGTCGACCACGACGCCTCGCGCCGGTAGGCGAGCGCTGCCGCGACGGTGAGCGCGGCGACGCACACCCACGCGGCGGCCGCGACCCGGCCCGACCCGGCTGTGCCGAGGTATTCGGCGAAGAGTCCGGCGCTGAGCCGGGCCACGGGGACGTCGACCGTCGCGGCGGCTTCGAGGACGAGCTGAACGGTTTCGAGCAGTAGCCACACCCCGCCGAGGACGGTGATCGCGCGCCACACGTCGCCGGTGGACACATCGGGGCGCGGCATGCTGCGCATCATCACAGCGAGTGCGGCGACGCCGAGCACGGTCGACCCCACTCCCAGCGACAGTGCGCGTATCCACGCCGACAGCTCCGGCGCGGCCAGCAGCATGCCGAGCGCAACCCCGGAGACGGCGCCGGCGGCGGCTCCGAGGAGCCACCGC